>NZ_QETG01000010.1:0-107279 GCF_003105055.1 Acinetobacter sp. AM
TTTATCATCCAAGTTCTTCTAGTAAACCTATATTCAATTTAGTTTTTTTAAATAAAATTTTATACTGGTTAAGTGCTTTCAATAGTGAAGAAAGATTACTTTATAAATATTCTTATGCATCGCCTGGTGCATTGTATGCAACTCAAATATATTTGGAAATTAATAAAATTCAAGGTCTTTCAGATGGTTATTATTATTTTAATCAAATTGAAAAAACCTTACACAAAGTAGCAGATTGTGAACCTAAATCTCAAACTTTTCTAAATTTTCACTTTATTGGCGATCAAAGTGCTATCAAAAATGTTTATCAGAACAATGTTAAAGAAGTTTTGGAGATTGAAACTGGTCACCTAGTTGGATCTATTGATGCATTAGTTAATAAAAGTCAATATGCTTTAAAACCAATACCATTATTTGAGAACCTAATTAAAAAATTCGATTTAAATGAAAATCATTATTATATCAGATCTTTCAAATTAGTAGATTTAGACGATAAATGGATACCAAATATTGAACTCTTAATTCAAGAGAATAATTCAGCAAGTATGCCATCCAAAATAACATGGATAAGAAAAAAACAAATTAAAAAATTTAAATGTGATTTAAAAATTGAAAAAAATGATGTAATTGCTATCAATCAAAGTACTTATGAAAGGTCAATGCTTGGTATATCAATTATAAGTCGAGAGACAGATCCGGTATTAGCTTATATTGCGTTAGGGATTGGATTAGATGTAATTCAAAGAAATGATTTGAAATTAGGATTTATGTCTTCAGGTTATAGTTCTAAATCAGATAATAACTTACCAAGTACGTTTAAACTCTATGAAATTTTGAAAAAAATAGGGGTTGATCCAGCACCGACTTATTTCTGTGTAGGTGGAAAAATTTCACAATCTCAAATTGAACATGAAGGAATGAATGAAGATTCCGTACACATAGATGGTCCAGCGGAAATTATTAAAAATGAAATTTCAAAATTTTTACCTAAATATATGATACCTAATCAAATTATTGTGGTAAAAAAATTGCCTTTAAATCCTAGTGGTAAAGTGAGTTATAAAGATTTATATACTCTCGATGAATATAGTGAAATATCATTAAATAAACCTTATAAGATGCCTTCAACTGAGACTGAGATTCACTTATCCAATCTATGGTCGAAGTTACTCAATATAGAAAATGTTTCAGCTTTAGACGACTTCTTTCAAATTGGAGGTAATTCATTAAATGTAATTAAAATGATTACACATATTTATAATGATTTTCAAATTAAAATTAAAGCGCAAGATATTTTTCAGTATTCATCATTAAATATTCTCGCTAAATTTATTGATGAAAAAAGGGACAATAAAGAGGATATTTCTAGCTCCAGAGTGATCTACATGAATTCTTCTCCAAAAGATTTAACTAATACTGTTATCTGTTGGCCTGGCCTAGGTGGTTACCCCTTAAAAATGAAAAACCTTGCTAAGTATTCAGATAAAAAATTTATCGCCATACAAAGTTATGGTTTGAATGCTGATGAAAAACCATATAAGACAATTAATGACATGGCATTAGCAGATATCATGGAATTAGAAAAACTGGAAATTGATACTCCACTTTCGTTATGGGGCTATTCTTTTGGAGCAAAAATTGCCTTTGAGGTTGCTACTATTCTTGAAAAAAAGAATAAAAAAATTAATGAATTAGTATTAATTTGCCCAGGAAATCCCCTACTTGATGATTTTGAAGATGAATTATTGGAATTTAACTTTAAAAACAAACGGTTTGTAGCAGTTTTATTATCTGTCTTTTTTGGCAAGATTGATATTAATATGACACTAGATTGCATCGACAAAGTTAATAATATCAATGAATTTAATGACTATGTTTATGAAAAATTAGATGGATTAGAGCTTTCAGTTATTGAAAGAATAACCAATTTGATTTTAAAAACTTATCAGTTTGATTATAAGTTTGAAAACATTTCTAAAGGTGATATTGGTTTTCCAATCAAAATTATTAAAGCAAAGGGTGATGACTATACTTTTATCAACACTCTCCATAATGCTTATCGAGATAATATTAGCATGATTGATTTTGATTCAGATCATTACAATATTCTGAACCAAAATAATGCAAAAAAACTTGTAAATTTAATTTAATTTTGAGAATTTAATATGCCACATATCGAAATTCACTACTATCCCAAAGAAATAGATAAAATCAAGTTAATTGATGAAACATTATTATTAACTAGAAAAATTTTTAACGTTAATGATGACACGGTTTCAATATCACTTATTGAAGTTATTGAAGAAAATTGGTTTTCTTCAGTTGTTAAAAGCAAATTAATCACTAATAGAAAATATTTAATTAAGGAGCCAGGTTATGTTTTTAAATAATAGAAGTTCTTTAATTTCTGATTTTTTTAAAATAAGTGAAGAAGTACAAACTGCAATAGATGAGAATAAAGCTATTGTTTCACTTGAGTCTAATGTCTTAACACATGGGCTGAAATATCCACTGAATATCGAAACAATTACGAAAATTGAAAACTCTGTACGAGACAAGGGAGTTGTACCAGCAACAATTTATATTGATCAAGGAAAAATTATTGTTGGTTCAAATGACTCAATTATTGATAAATTTTCAAATGATCAATCCATTGTTAAAGTTTCAAGCAGAGATATTTCAACGTTATTAGCAAAAAAAGAATCTGGAGCTACTACTGTTTCAGCATCTTTAGTCTGTTCTGATTTATTAGGTATTGAGTTCTTCTCTTCAGCAGGCCTTGGAGGGGTTCACCGTGAGGCTAGTACTACTTTTGATATCTCATCTGATTTGATTCAAATAACACGTTCTAAAACAAATGTTATTTGTGCTGGTGTCAAAAACATTCTTGATATTGGATTAACACTCGAATTTCTTGAGACACAAGCAATACCTGTACTTACCTATAAATCAGAGTATTTCCCAGCTTTCTTCTGTCAAAACAGTGGCTTTGTGAGTCCTTGTAATATTAATGATATTAATTATTTATGTGACATTTTAAAAACGCATAGAGATTTAAATCTTCAAGGCGGGACGGTTATTGCTGTTCCACCTTTATCAAAAGATGCTTTAGATAGTGATCTACTTAAAGAATTCATTGACAATGCCATTAGCCGTGCAAAATTTGAAAATGTTTCTGGAAAACATATAACCAAATTCATTATGAGAGATTTAGAACAGAAAACTTTAGGCAAAACATCAAAAGCAAATGCTGATGTATTAGTAAGCAATGCAATTTTTGCTGCTGAATTAGCAAAACAATATAAGGAGAAATTTAAATGAAGAACTTTTTAACAGAAATTCGATATGGTAGTACTACTGCATCTAATTCATTAGTAATGGCACCTATGACGCGCTGTCGTGCTTCTGATGATGGTTGCGCTACTAAAATTATGGAAGAATATTACTCACAAAGATCTTCTGCGGGTCTAATTATTTCGGAAGGGATCCAACCTTGCTTAGTAGGTAAAGGCTTTATGAATACTCCTGGTTTACATTCACAAGAGCAAGTGGAAACCTGGACGAAAGTAACTAATTCTGTTCATGATAAAAATGGAAAAATTTTTGCACAACTAATGCATTCTGGTCGAATTGGACATCATTTAAATTATACTGAGCAGCTTCAATGTATTGCACCATCTGCAGTTTGTGCACAAGGTGAAATTTATACACCTGAAGGTCTAAAATCATTCGAATTACCCAAAGAGATGGATAGTACTGATATCACTCAAGCGATAGCTGATCATGTTAATGCTGCAAAGAATGCAATATTAGCTGGTTTTGATGGCATTGAAATCCATTGTGGAAATGGTTTTCTGATCCATCAATTTATGGCTGAAAATACAAATCTTAGAAGTGATGATTACGGAAAAGATATTACGGGCCGTTTGAAATTTGCTCTAGAAATAATTCATCAATGCGCATTGGCTATTGGCGCAGATAAAGTTGGTATAAGAATTTCACCAGAAAATCCTTATAATGATATTTACGAGGGTGATTCCAAACTTTTATATCAAACATTTATTCCATTATTACCTGAGGATCTAGCATATATTCACATAATGGAGTCAAATAATAGAGAAATGACCAAGTTGATTAGAGGTTTATGGAATGGGACGTTGATTCTTAACCCCCATGAATCTGTTGGGCACTGGCCTTCTACTGTCCAAATATTAGATGATACTCTTTCCAGTAAAATTGCTGATGCTGTTAGTATGGGGGCATTATTCATCTCAAATCCCGATTTAGTTGATCGAATTAGAACTGGATATGAATTAAATAATCCTAGAGATGAGTATTTTTATACTGGTGGTGCATTAGGTTATACTGATTATCCAACAATGTAGGTTGTTCAATTATATATTTAATGCCTTATTATTTGAGGCATTAAATATTAAATCTCATTATTTAAGTTTAAAGGCCATATTTATCAAAAAATTTAGATTTAGAATTGTAACAAGCTTAATGTTTGATGGTTTAGAGTTTATTTCTCTAGTTTTTCAACAAAAAAATATGATATTTAAAGATTTTATTGATAACGAAATTGAACTACCAAGTTCTTACCATGCTTATGGAAATGTCAGACTTAGTGAGTATCTCGCTGGCAGAATTGCTCTTAAAACTTTGTGTGACCATCCTCAAAAATGGGATTTTTTTTCTAATCAATTGGGAGCCCCAGTTTTCCCACCTAGTTTACAAGGCTCCTTAAGCCATTCTAAGAACATTGTATTTGCTGCATTATCTAGAGATAAAGATACTGGCGGAATAGGTGCAGATGTTCAACATTGGATTTCGGAAGAAGAATTTGAATTAATTAAATTTAATGTTGTTAATGATAAAGAGAACAACCTTATAAAAAATCATTTGGATTTCACAATAATTTTTTCTGCTAAAGAATCTTTGATCAAAGCAATCAGTAATCACTTTAGTGTTGTATTAGACTTCAACGATTTTCAAATTGTAAATCTTATATCTAATAAAGTTTATATCAATACTGATCGATTAGAGCTCTCCAGCAAACTCTTTGTTGTTAATTACTATTGTTTTTCAAAAGGTGTTGTTTCTTTTATTCAATTGAAAGGCTGATCATGAGCAATCATCCTAATGAAAAAAATACTGATAATTCTCCAGATAAAAAAAATCACCAGCATTCAAAGTTCTTGAATCGAATGCTGAAAAGTTCTTAATGGTGTGGTGGTTATGGGACGTTAGCAAAAGCTGATCGTAGAAATGCACAACCTAAAGTTCATGTTGCTTTTAGGGAACTTCTGGAAGATTACACCCCTACAGATAATTTTATTTTTATTGATGCCAATATAACAGATTTGGTGTCTTTGCTTATTGGTACAGTTTGGCACCATGAACGATTGGTTGACTATCCTCCCTTGGATATACAGGAGTCTGATATTGACCATACAGATTTTAAACATACCTATGTTCAAGCATATAAGCGAGAAGAAAAGACAGGGAAAATAGATCATTTCTTCTCAGACAGGAATAAATTTTATATTAATCCAAGCCAACGTGAGAATTGTGTTTCTTTCTCTTTAAAAAATCAGGAATACAAGGAACTACTCGTACCTTATTTTGAGTTTCTGGTGAGAGGATATGGTCTATCTACAGAACTTCCCAGAATTCTGACAACATATGATGAGGCCGAAAGACATGAACGGCTCTACACACCTCATACAGAAGAAGAAAATATCTGGACGATCCTTATAGGTGATAGCCTCACATCAGATGATCATGTATTTATTGCCTACTATAAATACAGCGAATATACCCAGGATGCCATAAGTATCTTATTTAGCAGTATTGCAAAACATGATGATTTTACTTAAAGAAACCATATATACCCTAAAGTAATGCCGTGACATGAGGAAATGAGAAAAATTAGGGTTTCTGCCTTCCTGACACCAATGCCTTTTTAGCCTTGACTATTCTTGAAATGGAACTACCGGATCAAACACACATCAGACGTGTTCCAAAGGTAATTCGCTGCATTAAGAAATCTGTAGATATCAACTCACCTAATCCTCCTCAGTTGTAACTAGGTCCTGGTCAGATTAACGTATCTGAAGATTAAGGGGGGCGCAAACCATTATCACAATCGGTTATTTTAGGTCATGAATTTACATGGTTAGGTTCAAGTCCTATCAGGGAAAAAGTAGAATGAAGTATGAAAGAACCTTCACCCAACCACAGAGAAAGAAAAATACAAAAAAAAACAAATACGATTGGTACAGGGGAACCTGATAGCTCTAAAGACGTTCTTAATTCCCAAAGGCTTTGTTGCACAAAGATTTAAAAGTTAAGATTTCTCATATCTACTCAAATTTAAGTGACAACTCGGGTATGTGGTCTGCCTAAGTCCGTAAATTTATTTAATACCGCCACACGTGCATGAATCTCATTGCGTTCTAGCGAGGCCATCTTTTTATCTTTCCATGGCTTCGCATTTTTTCTTGGTGGAGTCACTGCTTGTGCTTGCCTATCCACAATGACCTTCCGGCACTGTTTGGTATCATAAGCTCCATCGGTATAGACGGAGTCAACTCTATCATCTTCTGGAATCTGAGCAAGTAAATGACCAAGCACCTGTGAATCACTCACATTGTTGGTTGTGAGCTGAACTGCCCGTATTTGAAGTGTTTCAGCATCTATACCAATATAAAGTTTGCGCCATTGTCGACGATATTCAGGCTGATGTTTCTTTCGTTTCCATTCACCTTCACCTATAAACTTTAAACCAGTAGAGTCGACAAGTAGATGTAGTCCATCACTACTTTTTTGATAGCTAATCGTAATATCAATATGCTGTTGTCGCCTACAAATTGTAGTGTAGTCTGGCGCTACCCAATTTAACCCACAAAGATGGATGAGACTTTGAACAAAGCCAGTGACCATACGTAAAGACAATCGAAAGAGAGATTTAATCATTAGGCAGCATTGGATAGCTGCGTCGGAGTAAGTTTGATTTCGACCTTGTTTGCCTTTTGATGGGGCATACCATTGCGTAGTAGGATCAAACCAAATGGCAATATTTCCACGATTAATGAGTGCTCGGTTATATGAAGACCAATTGGTTGTACGATAAATTTTAGGTATAGGCTTATTCATTTGAAAATTATATTGTGGAATAAGCCTTTAGAGATAGGTTTGTGCAACAAAGCCATTGCACAATGCTCTTATCAACAACAACTGAGCACTTAAAAATGCAAATATCGATTTCCACATACAACTACCTTTTTCTTAAATTTGGCAACCCAATGCCACTGCTAGATGATGTCTGTAAGGTTTTCTACCCACATCTGAGTAAAGAAAATATTCTGGAAAAAGCAAGAAAAATGGACTTTCCTTTTAAGTGCGTAAGATTAGACAAAAGCCAAAAATCACCCTATTTCATTGATTTAAAAGATCTTTCAATCGCTATAGATAAAGCCTTTCAAAAAGACTCACCATATATTGATACAGATATTCATCATGCTTTAAATAATTCAAAGGAATAGATCAACAATGTCTTATATTACTTCTCAAGAAATACGCGATAGATTCAAAATCAAATCCTATACAACGTTATGGAGATGGCAACAGACAAATCAAACATTGTTTGAGGAACCATTTCCATCACCTATAAAGTTCTCTGTAGGTTCCAGTAGTCTCTGGGATTCAGGACAAATTAAAATTTGGGAAAATAAATACTTTAGAAAGAAGAAAGCCTAACTACTTAGTTAGGCTTTCTAATTTATACCACCATTGCTTATAAGCCTTACTCATTTCTTCAAGATAATCGTGATAATCATAAGTACCCTGCTCCCCAGACATAGTATGGCCGATCATTAACTCTGCAACATCTCGTGAGGTGAAACGACTGAAATGCGTACGAGCAGTTCTTCGCAAGTCATGCATTGACCAATGCTTCATTTCTACGCCATAGTGACGCCGTGCATATTGCATAACATTATAGGGAAGCTTACCCGGTCCATTTTGTCCAAACATCTCTTTAGTACCACTATTCACAAACATATAACTCGAATCATTCAGCTCCATCGCTTGTTTAATAAAAGGCTCTATCTCTGGCAAAATAGGTCTTACAAGAGCTCTGTTAGTATGTTGCCCTGTTTTATGGTTCTCAGAAGGTACAATCCAGACTTTACGCTCTAAATCAAAATCTGACTTTTTCGCCATTCTAAGCTCACTGTACCGATTCGCATAAAAGAGACAAATCTTTATAAACAACGCATTCTTCAAGGCCATTCTCGATTCGTCGCAGATTTTCCAGATTAAAGCGAGCTCTTTGTCTTCAAAAACTCGATCCACTTTCTTTTTCTTAATGTTTAAGTCACGCTTACCAACAATATGACGTATCGGATTATGTTCTACAAGCTTTCGATTTACCCCCCAATCTAAACACTGCTTGGTATTTGTCAGCAATCGATCTGTAATTGAAGCGGACTTTTCAAAATGTGCTTCAAATAACTCCAGCCACATATGTAGTGTGATTTGATCTGCTGGCAACGATCCATATTTAGGAAACACATACAACTCAAAAGACCTCAATTGCTGTTGTGCATTTTTCTTATTAACCAAGCAGTATTTTTCATGCCACTCTCGATAGAGTCCTTCAAAAGTTAGTGCATTACCAACCTTATGAAGTTCTAATTTTTTATGCACTCTTGGATCATGACCTGCCTCCAAAACACCTTTCATCTTTTGTAGCTCAAGTCTGGCTTCATGCAAAGTAATATGTGGGTAAGACCCAAGATCAAGACGTGCTTGCTTGCCTTGATATCTGAAGCGCATTTGAAAGGTGATTTTTCCTCTGGGAGAGACACGTACACTCAATCCATCTCTATTGGCTTCAACATGTTGTTCAGCTCTAATCTTACCTAAATTTTTTTTAAGCCATGTATCTGTCAACACCATTACACCTCTGTGTACAAATATTAAATTTAGATAAAATCAACAATTTTATGTACACATTCATGTACACAAAGCTCATAAAAAAACTTAAAACAACTTGGAATACCATGCAATAGGTAAAAATATAAAATTAATTAAGATACTGTAAAATATGATATTATTATATTTATTTTTGATGCTTTTGAAATGCGTTGAAATAAGATAAATTATAATGTGTTATTTGAGTGGGAAATAATCGCGAAGGTTCGGCGTGCCTGAACTTCTTTCAATAATTGATCTTTGAACATTAGGGAAATCTGCAATTTGTACACAGCGATGCCCACGCAAATTACGCGCTGCATACCACTGTCAGGTGAGACAAAAATAGGCTCAATTGTAGCGTAAGAATCGTTTTTCTTCTATTCATTTCATGCTGAAAGGTTTTGCCGTTCAACAGACAAAACCCTGCCAGTTATTTAAAGCGCTTCGGTATTGGATGCAGGATTAGATAAAACAATCGAGTTTTCTTTGAGTTTTTCCAGCACAATGGAGGTCGTAATATCATTGATCTGAAATTGATGTGAAGAAATTTTACTGATCAATTGCGACATTTCATCCAGATTTTTGACAGCCACTTTAAGCAAGAAGTCTGATGTACCTGTGAGCTTATAGGCATCACGGATGCGCGGCTCATCCAAAATAAATTCCAAAAACTTTTCAAAACCATCATCATAATGATTCCGAATACTGACCTCGATCATGCCTGTAATCGGTGATGGGTCTGCTTTCAGCGCAATTTGTGCATAGTAGCCTGTGATAATCTTTTTTTGTTCCAATGTGGCACGACGACGCGAACATTGTGACGCTGAAAGACCAATCAACTCTGCCAGCTCTTGATTGGTTAAACGACCATTTTGCTGTAATTGCTGAATAATTTTACGATCGTAATCGTCCAGTTCATCGCCCATCATCTATCCTAGAATTTTGTTATCAAACTGCTGAAAAAGCGCGTTTTTGTCTGCAAACTACTTTATAGAAACAGGGCGAAAAAAACAAATTCGATTTGCCCTGCTCCCTCTGTTAAGTACCTTAATTAAGCGACATAACGATCTTTACGATGGTTCATTGCAATGATCAAATTCAAGACCACGGCTCCCATAATCGAGATCATGAGTAAAGTAAAATCAACAAAAAATGCCGATGCAATCAAAATACTGATATCCACAAACATTTGGAATTTACCCATAGAAATATTGTATTTCTCGTTCAGGAACATTGCCAATAAATTGATGCCTCCCATACTCGACTTATGGCGAAATAAAATGAGGAAACTAACACCCAAAATAATGTTGGCAATTAAGGAAGCATAGATCGGATTGATGTTCTCTAGACTAAAAAAACTCGGATTAATTTCTGCAAAGCATGAAACCAAGCCAATGGCCGCCATGGTTCTAAGCACCACTTGCAGTCCCATTTTTTGATAGGCTAAATAAAAAAATGGAATATTAATACAGAAGAACAAGGTCCCGAAAGACACATTAAAGATGTAATGTAGCAACAAGGCTAAACCTGCTGTACCGCCTGTCATAATGCCACCCTGTTGGATGATATTAATCGCAAAAGACAACAGGAAGGTGCCAATAAAGAGTGCTACGACATCTTCTACTTTTGAATGTGTCATGGCTGCTGGGAGAGGTGCCAAAACGGCAGAATTTGATAAAGGTTGGTTGTCCATAAGAAAATCCAAGACATACAATATGCAAAATTAATGCAAATTATGTACCAAAATAAAATAAATATGCACATTTCAACTTTATAAGATTTTTTATTTCATTAAATCCAACGATTTACATACGCAGGTTGAAACATTTTTTTGAAATTTAGCATTAAATCCGCACGTTTTGAGCAAAATACAATAAGCACAAATCATGCATTATTTAATTTTTAATACACATTGTGGTGCATTTAATCCATTTATGCACAATTTTGTTGCATTCTTTGATGATTATGGATTATACAGATCCTATAAGCATGCTTTAATGAAGTAGTGAAATTGTGGCTTTAATATTCAAGATTTGAAAAGAAGCCCAATGAGCCAACCATCTTTTTGAGTAGCTTATCGTAAAGATGAATTTGTAGTTTTTTGATTTTTAAAAATTTTATTCAAATTCAATTGTTGTTATGTGCAATAACAGGTTTTTTCCAAATCTAGAATGCTGCAAGAGCTTAGCGTAGATATTGCATGATAAAATTACAAATAACATAATTTAATTATGTATTGCATAATTAAATTGGATTTAGTAAGCTGTTCTCAACATAAAGTAGCCAATGTGCACCTTTTTGATGCACAAATAGCACAGTTAAACAGATGATCGGTGAAGGGAATATCACAACCATCAGAGAAAACCACTGTAAAACTAAAATAGCCCTACAGTGAATGACGATGCGGTATTCCACAGCACCATCATAAAAGTCACATAGGATGTGTCATTGAACGTTTGAACTTGGTCATGCCACAGCATGTACCCTGCTGAAGATTGAGAAACCTACAGGTTTTTCTATGTCGTTCCTCACATCCCAAACAGCCTGAACATTGGACTCGTCCTTGCATGACAAGAGGGAAATAAGATGGATATTTTAGAAAACCCATTAGAATTATGTGGATTTGCATTTATTGAATTTGTATCAAAGGAAAATGATCTCGATCCAATTTTTGAAACCATTGGTTTTAGCAAAGTCGCAAAGCATAAATCCAAAAATGCGTACTTATGGCGTCAAGGAAATATCAATATTATTTTGAACTATCAACCTGAATCTTATGCTTCTTATTTTTATAAAGAGCATGGTCCTTCAGCGTGTGCCATGGGGTTTAAAACACGCGATGCAGCCAAGGCCTTTCAAAAAGCATTGGAATTAGGTGCAGAACCTATTTATAGCCAAGCAGGTCCAATGGAACTCAATATTCCTGCCATTAAAGGCATTGGCGGTATGCCCATTTTCCTGATTGACCGTGACATTTATGAAAATGACTTTGAGTTTATTGAAGGTGTTAACCCGCACCCAGTTGGTACAGGTCTCAATGAAATTGACCATTTAACCCATAACGTCTACAAAGGCCGCATGGAATATTGGGCAAACTTTTATGAAAAAATCTTTAATTTCCAAGAAATTCGCTACTTCGACATTAAAGGTGAATACACAGGTTTAACCTCGAAAGCACTCACCGCACCTGATGGCAAAATTCGTATTCCATTGAATGAAGATTCAGATAAAGGCAATGGTCAAATTGCTGAGTTCCTTGCCGACTTTAATGGTGAAGGCATTCAACACATTGCCTTTATTACCGATGATTTAATTGGTACTTGGGACAAACTGAAAGCCCTCGGCATGAAATTCATGACCCCTCCACCAAATACTTATTATGAAATGCTACCAGAGCGTTTGCCAAATCATGGCGAGCCAACAGATGAGCTACAGCAACGTGGTATTTTATTGGATGGATCAACTCAAAATGGCGAGAAGAAACTGCTCTTGCAAATTTTCTCAGAAAATATGCTTGGACCCGTATTCTTCGAGTTTATTCAACGTAAAGCCGATGATGGTTTTGGTGAAGGAAACTTTAAAGCGCTATTTGAATCGATTGAACGTGATCAAATCCGTCGTGGGGTACTCCAAGTTTAAGCGATGTGTTTAAACCTCAATACAGGCGGGCGAAACATGCGAACCCATTTAAGCATGTTTCACTCACAAAAAAGGCGACTGAATTCAGTCGCCTTTTTTAGCATGTAGCATAAGCCATCTTAACGGGCTTGAATAAACCGATTAATCGCAGCCACTTCTTGCTGCAATAACTGAACTTTTTCACTGCCTATGTGCAACGGTAGGAATGTTTCACTGTCTATTGCCACCACAGAAAATTCAATCTGGCCTTGTGCATTAAATACAGGTAAACCCACCGCATTAATGCCGACCAGCAAATCCCCTTTCGCCAAAGCCATCTGTTCTGTGCAAATCTGCTGTTTTAATTGGTTAAATTCATCCCAATTGGCAGGTTTGAGTGCTAAGCCTAAAGCGGCCGCTTTGTCCCATTCTTCCTGCATCAAAGGACGAATAACACTTTCTGGCAAATACGAAGCAAAGACCCGCCCCGATGCCGAGTTAACCAATGGCATAATTGAGCCGACTTTGGTTACAATCGCAATCGGATGATTCGACTCTATCGACTGCACCACCAAAGGCCCTCGCGGTGACCATTTGCTAATTTGAATGCTACAACCAATCTTGGCCTGCAAGGCATAAATCATCGATTGGACTTGTTGTAAGGCATCAGTATGTTGAATACAGTTCAATCCTAAACGCCAAGCCTGATCACCCAGTGCGTATTGACCATCGTCCAGTTGTTTGGCGTAATTCATGCGGATCAAACTCACCAAATAGCGGTGAGCTTTGGCTGGATGCATACTCAGCTTGTGCGATAGATCTTTGAGAATAATCGGTTGATTATGCTCGACCAGTGCATTTAACACGGCCAAACCCACTTCAAGCGATTGCACTCCACCCGATAACTTTTCTTCAACCATTGACGCGCTCTTTAAAGGTCATTTTTTCAATCATTTATTTAGTTTTGTGTGACTACACAAGGACACATTGGTCCGTGACATCATGCCTGAGATTTACAAAAAACTGAAATCATCTTTTTGAATGACATTGAATCTCACAGCCCGTCCGACGATCACTCACAGCAAAAAAAACTGCATTCGGTCAAAAATGCAGTCAAGGGTAAAACTAAAAAATCAAAAGCTTGGTTTAAGCACCTAATTCTTCTTCATGTAAGAAGTGGGTATGATGCGGTGCGCGTTTGGTCTTGCTCCATTCATCCAGCATTTCCAGTTTCATTTCTTCAGTGATCCGCGCGATTTTTTCATCGGCATGCACATCGTTATAAGTCAGCTCTAAACGGTGACCATTCGGATCAAAGAAATAAATCGAATGGAAAATACCGTGGTTGGTAATGCCAAGCACTTTCACACCCTGTTGTTCTAAATGTTCTTTGGCTGCCAATAACGCATTTAAGTCTTCGACTTCAAAGGCAATGTGCTGCACCCAAGCTGGGGTGTTTTCATCACGTCCCATTTCTGGTTGCGTTGGCAACTCAAAGAATGCCAACACATTGCCTTGACCTGCATCTAAAAATAAATGCATATAGGGATCAAACGCTTTGGTGGACGGCACATGGTCTTCAGCAAAGGCTAAAATAAAGTCCATGTTCAACATGGTCTTGTACCACTGCACTGTTTCTTTAGCATCTTTACAACGGTAAGCAACGTGGTGAATTTTTTTAATTGCAAAACTCATAATCAAACTCCTTTTTCTGTTTTATTCCCAATCGGCTTGTTGTTCTGGTGCAGCCTGATGAAAAGCTGCCAACTGCATACAATGCGTATAAATCGACTGGATTTTTGGATATTCCGTTAAATCAATTTGAAAACGTTTGGCGTTATACACTTGTGGAATTAGGCAACAATCTGCAAAACTCGCCTGTTCACCAAAACAGTACTGACCATTCGATTGCTGTAATTGTTGCTCTAGGCTATGAAAACCGAGCTTAATCCAGTGTTGATACCATGCAGTCTTTTCAGTATTACTCACTGCAAGCGTCTGCTCTAAGTACTGCAACACTCTTAAGTTATTCAGGGGATGAATTTCACAAGCAATGTGCTGGGCAAAAGCACGAATCTGCGCGCGCTGTTGTAAATTCTGAGGCAGCAAAGCCGTCTTTGGATAGGCTTCTTCCAGATACTCAAGAATACTCAGTGATTGCGTCAATACATACTGCTGATCCAATAACGTCGGCACCAACTCACTCGGATTGATTGCCACGTACTCTGCCGAGTGTTGTTCGCCACCCTGTTTCAGCAAATGCACCGCTTGTGTGTCATAACTCAAGCCTTTTAAATTTAAGGCAATCCGCACACGAAACGCCGCTGAGCTGCGAAAATAGCTATACAGTTTCATGCTGTACCTGCACTGCTTCAGCAAAGTCAAAACTTAAAGCAGGTAAAATGGTATTTCGCACTTCACCAAAGCCCACGCGTATGCCATCTTTTTCTGCATGCCCTTTCATGATGACCGTATCGCCATCCTGTAAAAAACTACGTTGTTCGCCATTGGCTAAATTTAAGGGTGCGGTTGAGTTCCAGGTCAGTTCCAACAAACTGCCGTATGAGTCTTTGGTTGAACCCGAAATCGTGCCCGAGCCCATCAAATCGCCGACATTGACATTACAACCAGAAATGGTGTGATGCGTTAACTGCTGAGCCATTGACCAGTACATATATTTAAAGTTGGTTTGGCAAATTACATCCGCGCTGTCACTTTGAGGTGTTTGAATTTCTACCGAAAGCTGAATGTCATAACTGCTTTCGACATTTTCTTGTAAATAGGCCAATGGACGTGGTTCTTGTACAGGCCCCTGCATTTTAAAGGGCTGTAAAGCTTGCATGGTCACAACCCACGGCGAAATAGCACTGGCAAAGGTTTTGGCATTGAACGGGCCTAAAGGGACATACTCCCATTGTTGGATATCTCGTGCCGACCAATCATTGAGGAGCACCATACCAAAGATATGGGCTTCAGCATCTTCAATATGAATCGGCTGACCTAAACGACTCGGTTTACCCACAATAAAAGCCGTTTCTAATTCAAAATCCAGCTTACGTGTCGCTGAAAAAACTGGACGCTCTTGTTCAGGTAATTTGATTTGCCCCGATGGACGAACAATCTCTGTTCCACTCACTACCACCGAACTGGCACGCCCATTATAACCAACAGGTAATTCACTCCAGTTGGGTAATAAGGCATTTTTAGGATCACGGAACATACAGCCCACATTGGTGGCATGTTCTTTAGAAGAATAAAAATCGGTATAACCTGAAATCTGTACAGGCAAGTGCATGATGGCGTCTTGCTGTTTATAGAGTACCTGTTGCTGTAATGCTACATCATGCTGTAAGCGTGGATTATCCAGAGCCAGTAATGCTTGTAATTCACGACGGACTTTGTGCCAGTTGCTTGAGCCTGATTCGATAAATTTATTCAAATTTGGCTGATTAAAATAGCACTCATGCTCGCTCAAACGCAGAACGCCTGCCTGCTCTAAAGCAGCTAAATCTAAAATCCACTCGCCAATCGCAACACCAACACGTCGTTCGCCTTCCTTGCAACGACTAAAAATGCCATAAGGCAAATTATGAATGGTGAAATCTGAATGGGCTGAAACAGGAATAAAACAGCTCAATTGTGAGTTCATGATGATGTCATCCTTGTTATTTTCTCTACACTCTTCACTTGATCGCACTGATGAAATTTTATTACTTTGATAAAAATCAATTATTTAAATAAAAGCAAAATTCCAATTCATTACGACAATTGTATCAATTTCATTTCATCATACTGAATTTATAAAATTACGCAATATATAATTTAATTACTTTATTCATAATTTTATTATTTCTTGTTGTCTCTCGTTCACTTAAACACCGCATTCAACTGCTGTTTTAAACAACACTTTTGGCTAGAAAACCCCGACGAACTCGCTACAATAAATGCCCATATTTGGTGCATTACTATAAAAACAAGGATGTTTTATAGGGATCATCAGATAGAAATAGACACCTAAGTTTCTTATTTTTAAGAGAAATAAAAAATAATTAGGTGTTTCACTTGTATATTATTTTTTAATCAATTTATGATATACGTAATTTATTAGGAAATAATTACACGACAAGGATGAGAATAATCATATGTCACACAATGATCACGGTCAGCTCAAGCACGGTTTATCCAACCGTCATATCCAGCTGATTGCCCTAGGCGGTGCAATCGGTACAGGTCTATTCCTTGGAATTTCTCAATCTATTAAACTTGCAGGCCCTTCCGTTATTCTGGGTTATGCCATTGCTGGACTCATTGCATTTTTTATGATGCGACAACTGGGTGAAATGGTGGTGCAAGAGCCTGTGAGTGGCTCTTTCAGCTATTTTGCCAATAAATATTGGGGCCGTTTTGCAGGCTTCATGTCGGGCTGGAACTATTGGGTGCTGAATGTTCTGGTCTGTATGGCAGAACTGAGTGCAGTGGGACTGTATGTCCAATACTGGTGGCCAGAAATTCCAACCTGGATGTCGGCACTTGGCTTTTTTATTTTAATTAATGTCATTAACTTGCTCCACGTGAAACTGTTCGGCGAAATGGAGTTCTGGTTTTCGATTATCAAAATTCTCGCCATTGTCGCTATGATTGGTTTTGGCTCTTACTTGCTGGCAACGGGTAGCGCAGGCTCACAAGCTGCGATCAGCAACCTTTGGGCACTCGGTGGTTTCTTCCCGAATGGTGTCAGCGGTTTAGTCATGGCTATGGCAGCAATTATTTTTGCCTTTGGGGGTATTGAACTGTTCGGTATTACCGCGGCAGAAGCGCACGATCCGCAAAAAATCTTACCTAAAGCGGTCAATCAGATTATCTACCGCATTTTGATTTTCTATATCTTAACTTTGATTGTACTTTTAGCCTTGTTCCCTTGGAATCAAATGGCACAAGGTGGCAGCCCATTTGTTATGGTATTTGCGTCGCTCGACAGCCAAGGCGTTGCCACCGCATTAAACTTCGTGATTTTAACTGCTGCGGTTTCTGTCTATAACGGCACCAGTTATTGTAGTAGCCGCATGTTGCTTGGTTTGGCAGAACAAGGCAATGCACCAGAATTCTTTAAAAAAATTAATTCTCGTGGGATTCCTGTCAATGCAGTTCTCATTTCTGCATTAGTTACTGCACTATGCGTTTTACTGAATTACATCTTCCCTGAAAAAGCCTTTGGCTTGCTGATGATGTTAGTCGTGGCTGCTATTGTGATTAATTGGGTGGTCATTTCAATCACGCATTTAAAATTCCGTCAAAGCCTACAACAACAGCAAAAAACCTCGTTGTTCCCAAGTTTGGCTTATCCATTCACCAATTATCTGTGCATTGTATTTATGTTGGGTATTTTAGTGATTATGAGCCTAACCCCTGATATGCGTATCGCGGTGTATATGATTCCTGCTTGGGTCGGCTGTTTAAGTTTGGCCTATTGGATGAAGCAGCGAAAATACAAAGCTGTGAATGCAAATTTAATATTAAACCCGGATAGTTCTTTTAAATAAATCTATTGAATAAAGGCAATGCCTCCCCAATGTAAGACCAGAATCATATTGGATGAAACTGGTCTTGCAAAACTCATGCGAATCGGCTTAAGTTATCACCAACTTTAACTGGACGATGCGAAGCGCGAACAGTTTGACCCTAGCTGCAACAAACAAGGATTTTTTAATGTTTCAACATATCCCTCCTTATGCGGGCGACCCAATTTTGTCGCTTATGGAACAGTTCAATACCGACCCTCGTGAAGGTAAAGTCAATTTAAGTATTGGTCTTTACTATAATGAAGACAGTATTGTTCCTCAGCTTGAAACAATCATGGAAGCGCAAAAGCGTCTTGAGCCACAGCAAAGCAAAACCAAATTGTATTTGCCAATGGAAGGTTTCAAACCTTACCGCGATGCAATTCAAGCTTTGTTATTTGGTGAAAACAGCCCAGCAGTGCAAAGTGGTCGTGCCGTAACGATTCAAACTTTAGGTGGTTCTGGTGCGCTGAAAGTCGGTGCTGACTTCTTAAAAAATTACTTCCCGAACTCTGAAGTTTGGGTGAGCCAACCAACGTGGGACAACCACGTTGCGATCTTTAATGGCGCGGGCTTAAAAACCCATTTCTACCCATACTTCGATGCAGAAACGCGTGGTGTAGACTTTGATGGTATGTTGTCTTGCTTACAACAATTACCAGAACAAAGCGTGGTATTGCTTCATCCTTGCTGCCACAACCCGACAGGTGCAGATTTAACTCCTGCGCAATGGGATCAAGTCATTGCCGTACTAAAAGCACGTCAACTTATTCCATTCTTGGACATTGCTTACCAAGGTTTTGGTGAAGGCATGGAACAAGATGCTTATGCGATTCGCGCACTTGACCAAGCGGGCTTAAACTTTATTGTCAGCAATTCATTCTCTAAGATTTTCTCACTCTACGGTGAGCGTGTGGGTGGTTTGACATTCGTGTGTGACGATGCCGCGACTGCTCAATGCACCTTCGGTCAATTGAAAGCAACAGTACGTCGTATCTACTCTAGCCCTCCTACAACAGGTGCATGGTTGGTTGACCAAGTCTTGAATGACCAAGCGTTAAATCAACAGTGGCAAAATGAAGTTAAAGAAATGCGTGAACGTATTATTAAAATGCGTCGTATTTTGAAAGACGAATTAACCAAAGCGCTTCCAGACCGTGACTTCAACTACTTGGTTGAACAAAAAGGCATGTTCAGCTACACAGGCTTAACAGGCGAACAAGTCGATACCTTACGTGAAGAGTATGCGATTTACTTGGTACGTAGTGGTCGTATTTGTGTTGCGGGCTTAAACATGAACAATGTTTATATCGTTGCCAAAGCAATGGCTGAAGTTTTAGCAAAAGCACCTGCTCAAGCTTAATCTTTAGTTCCAAAAACCAAGATTGTTCAAACGAACAGTCTTGGTTTTTTTATGCCTGAGCATCAATACTCTGAAGCCTATTTTCCTGCTGTAAAAGCATGGACTAGCATGGCTTAATGCAAGGTTCGATGCTGTACCAAATTATCGACATGCTGCGCCAAATATTCTTTTAAGTGATTTAAAAAATACGCAACGCGTGGCGAATCTTGCAAGCGGGCTAAACATCTGCTGGTAGAGTACGATAACCGCGTCAAAGTATTTGGCCCTTTGATCATCTCGATTGATACCCACGGCAACAATTTAATTCAACAAAATAAAATACAGTTTCAAGCCAAGAAAAAACCTGTGTTGGATCGCATCAGTAAGGAATTAAGTTTTATTAAATAAACTTAAATGAGCAATAAAAATAACCCTGAAATATTCACATTCAGGGTTATTAAAAATCTGAATAAAAGCAAATGATGCTCAAACTATTGATTCGGAGTAAAAGGCCAATACGCTAGATTGACGCCCTGACAGCCTGTTGAACCATTTAATTGTTCCACTGTAGCAATTTTTACAGGACTAAAAGCCTGATCGAGATAGTGGTCATTTTCACAATGCTGTGCCAAATATCCCGCCTGATCAACTAAGCGCTCTGCCGCAGCAAAAATCTCGCGCGAATGATGCCATCCCAATTGACAATATTCGGCTGCGGCCCAAACCAATTTAACCTCTGCCTGAGCAAGCTCTTTATAAGCACACTGAAAACCTGCATGAGCTTTAATACTTTCTATACGAGCCCACAAATCTCGGCGCATAACCTGAGCAAAAGCTAAAATTGGCGTTTGAGTCGCAAGCTGCACTCTGTTGTCCGTATTGGTGATATTCAGCGCCTGCTGATAAACCATTTCTAAGTTTTTGGGCTTACTCTTTTCACTATATAACTGGTCTGCATAACTGAGCCATGTTTGCGCTTTTTCCAGTTGATATTTTTCTTTTACATCAGTGCTTTGCTCAAGCACCTCACGTATTTTCGACTGAATCTGTTGATGCGATGAGATATATGTGAATTGATGGGTCTCTGTGTTGGCATAAAGTACTGGGCTAAACAACCCAGCCAACAGCAATGCTTTTAATCCTAAAAATTTCATAATTTAGGCTCCAACGCTTTATTCACGCTTGCCTTGTTTTGATTAAAAAGGTTCTCATCAAATTTAAAGCGGAAACGGAAATAAGCACCGTCCATCGTGGTATCGCCATCGGTTAAATCTTTATCTTCATAACCAACAAAGTTATATCCACCAGAAACCCAAAGATTGGCCGCCAAAAGATAACCCACTTCAACCCCTGCCATCAGCTTGGTGCCATCTGAAACACTGTTCCACATGACGCCAGCATTTACCCCAGCATCCCAACGTTCATTAATGTCATACATGAAACGCGTATTCAGCATTTGCGTCATACCACTGCTTTGCAATAGGTCGTAGGTTTCTTCTAAATATTTCACAGCATACTGACCCGACACATGCACATCGCGCGTTGGATGATAATTTAAATGATGCGACATAATGTAAGCATTACGCTCGTACGGATCACTTAAGGTGGTCTCATTCTTTTCGTAGCGATACTCAATTTTACTGAGTGAATCAAATTTGTTGGTTTCTAAATCACGATAAGCTGCACCAATCTGGAAGCGGTTTATTAAACGATCACCTGAATCAGCAGCTTTATTATCCGTTAAATTTAATACGTTTTTTGCCAAAAAAGTGACTTCATCTGAATACTTATAGGCTGTTCCCAACGTATTTAAATAGCTATCGCTTTGATTTGACCAACGCCCTTCAATACGCGCTACATTCTTCCAACGTGGGTTAGATAAATGCTCAAAGCCTAAAGTTGCAGCGGTAGATTCTAATGAATCTTTGTTTTCACCTTCAAAAACTTTCACTTTCTCAAAGCTGGTATTAAAGAATAAACCTTCTTTTAATTGCCAACGATTACGCACCCCCATTGCCGCTTCTGCTTCACGCGCACTTAAACCATCGCGCACACGATATTCACTGAATACCGAACCATCGCGCATATATTGACTGTCTAAGCCAAATACCGTGGTGTTGCGTTTTTGCGTGTCATTCAGTTCGTATAAACCGCCAATACTTGAGATAAATTCATGCCGTGCATAAGCATGAATATTTTTATAAACTTGGGCATCACCGCCGATTGCAAAGACACGGCGATCACTATCAGCGACATCTTGTTCATATTCAATGAATGCACTTGAACCATCAAATGGTAATGCTGTTTTCAATTTGGCACGAACCGTGGTGCCATCATAAGGTGTTTCAACGCTTTGCGTAGATTTACTGGCGGCATTCAATGACTCATTATAATAACGAACACCCAGTTCCAAACTGACGATACGGTTAATGGCTTTTTCAATTGAAGCACTGATCCCGTTACGTACCCCTGCATTGGCAATATCTTCTGTACGCACGGCTTCAATACGTAATATACCCAATTCATCTAAACGTGCATTCAGTTTTACAGCCGTTTCTTTACGTCCTGAACTGATCGAAGATGCTGCATTGCGGAAGCCAACATCCGCCTGCTGATGATAAGCACGCACATCGACATCACCTTTTTTATAGTCCAGTTCTACACGTGCTGCGGAACCATCCCCCGAGGTATTTGCAGCTGTCGAGGCATTCACATCGGTTAGCTGATCCAAAGTCATTAAATCATGATCAGAATAAGCATATTCTGCAATCAGTTTGGTTTGATCATTCCAGCGAATCACCGTATTGGCACTGGCAATTTTTTCCTGATCAATCGGATCATCATTTTGAATATAAGAACCGCCGACGGTCACTTTATCATTCAATTTATAACGACCATTGACCCCCGCCACGGTATATTCTTTGCCACCTTGATCGGTTTCAATGGTGATTCTTAAATAGACTGGGTTTAGATTTTCATCAATGCTACTTAACGGTGAAGTTAAATAAATACTGTTAGTATAGGTATCAATTTCATAGTCGCTAAACCGAGTTAAAGTGCGTTGTGAAATAATTAAACCAGGGTTGTTACGGTCACGCACAATCACTTCAACTTTTTCACTATTTTGAAGCATGTCATTGCTGTCCATACCCAAGGCATAAGGACCTGAAACCCCCATTGCACGGAGTTCATTTACGACTTGCGTGGTATTGGTACGTGCAGCAAAGCTCGAGACTTGAAAGCGATCCCCTTCAACCACTGACTTTAAACCCGTTAACGATCGGCTATACTGACCTAAAGAAAGTCCTTCATCATTTTCGGTGCGTGTAACGTAGTCACCATACATGGCATAAGAACGACCTTTATCGACACGTACATAAAGTTTACTGGTCGATTGTGCGTCAAAACCTTTGGCAGAGGCATCGCCATACACTGGGTAATATTCATCTGGACGAATATCACGGAATAGACGCTGATTATTTTCTTTGCTTGAGTCATATGCCAAAGTCAGTAAATAATCGCCACGCACTTTGCCTTTTAAGAATAAAGCCGCACGACCACGAATGACAGTTTCACCATCGGCTGAACTGGACAAATCATTCAGTTCTTCTTCAAAACCATCTTGAGTCGAGCTTTGAGACAGATTTTTAGGATCAAACTTATTTAGCGCAAAAGAACCTTCAATAATCCCCGCAACCAACATTGGGCGAAGTTCTGCCAAAAAGCGCACAGGCACAGTCTGTTCGTATATGCCACTACGGACACGTAATACACCCGATCCAGCTTCCAAAGGTGCCAACACGGGCACCACCAAGGATCCACCTTCTGCAAAAACTTGTACGCCAGGTTTATCTGGATCAAGGTCTTTGAGTTGAATCGTACCTATAGATGATTCCAGTGTAATGGGTGTACGTGTCGCAATAGGTGTCCCATGCTGATCCAGTACCTTAACCACCACCTGATAAATATCTTTACCATTGGCATAAACGGCTTGTTCAACAGGCTGCGTCGTCAATTGGTTCATCGCATCTGGTGCAATCACTGTGACTTGTTGCTGATCACGTAAATTACCAAAGCTATCGTACTGACGAACTGCAATGCTATTTTTGCCAGCCGCCAACGGCACACCAATAAAGTCTAAGCCTGTAGCACTACGCTCTTGATAGACTGCTTTTTTACCAATGCGCTTTTCTGACACTTGCTCATCATTTACAAATAAACGAATGTCTGTGCCTAAACTGCCTTTGACCTGAATGGTGGCTTGGGGTGTAGGTAAAATCTGTTGCTCTTTCAGATTTAAAATCGCCAGTTGATTCGATTCAGAACGCTCAAGCTCTTGCTCTAGATCTAAAACAACAGGAGCTTTTACTGGTTCAATTTGAACTGTTTTGACGTCTTTAATCTGATCTTTTTTATATTCAATATTACAATTGGCTGAAGCACCTGCTGCACTAATACATCCACTTGCAGGTTGACCTTGTACATCTGAAACTGAATTGCTCAGTGGATCGACGGTTAAATCTTGACGTAAGGTTTGCTCTAATGCATCCAGTTGTGCATCAATTTTACTACGGCGGTCTTCAATTTGTTCTGCCAAGGCTTGAGTGCATTCACCTGAAGAATCGGTAATCGCGAAGTCTGCACGATGTAACTCGCCACGTTTTAAATCTACGAAACGGCTGGCTGGGTCACCTGCTTGACGGTTATTAATCAGCACCAATTCTGCATTATTCGGTAAAGTCGTATTATCGATTTTAAGCACATGGGTAATCGGTCGAATGCCGTAGAAGTTGTATTTACCTTCACGATCCGTCACCACAAAGCTACCATCTTCCATATAAATACGGACCCCAGGTACGCCCCGCTCTCCCGCATCTTGAACGCCGTTACGGTTACAATCACTAAAGACTTTACCGACAATAAAGCCATCTGGGCTAAATACACCTGGTGTGACTTTTACTGCGGCCTGCGCTTCATTCGAAACGGTATTTTTATTGTCCTGCGCATAAACACGGTTAATACCGTCTCCACTCAGTGCATTAGGACCGACATAGACACGATATTGAACTTTGGCTTCTTGTTTTGGCGTCAGTGTTCCCAAACCAAGCGTCAAATAAGGCCCTTTTCCACCTTCAGGGTCTGCATTTTTTTGCCCATTAACACGAGTACTGCCTGAAACATAAATAAAACCACGAGGCAAAGTATCTTTCATGTTGACGTTATAGAGGGTGGAATCCCCCATATTTGCCACCGTAATTTGGTAATCTTTAAAATCACCAATTTCAGCAGTATTTGTTCCGACCACTTCTTTTTTAATGACCAATTTGTCATTGCTGGGAACAGAAATATCCACAGGATCAATTGGAATATCAATATTGAGTGCAGCATCACCCGTTTTTAACGTAAAGTTACCACCATAAGACCAAGAGCTATCAACGATACGATTAGTAAAATTATTATAAATGGTCTTGTCACTGGTAAATTTATAATTGGTCGAACCTGCAATGGTTGAAGTATCAATATCAAGTCGATAGGTTCCATTTTCGACAAATGGATATACAAATTCACCATTGTTATTGGTCATCTGTTGCGCTGGAATCGCTACTTTTTCGCCCGTGGTTTCATCCAATTTATACGCCACATTTTCAGCAGGATTACCCTTCTCATCCAACAAAGTTACCTTCGCACCAGCAACAGGCAAATTGGTCTTGGCATCAAAAACCACACCATAAGGATCAATCAATACTGTGGTATGAATATCTGTAATACTGTTGGTCGAATTACTGCTCTCATCTAAACAATCCGTCAAAGAAACAATCACTTGATCACGCTTGATGGTTTGTAAAATCTGGTCATTCACATGAATGATACTGGCTTCTTGTGTTGCTAAAGTGAAACGGAATACACCTGTATTCGCTCCAGTCTCAACACCCTGTACATATTCAACGTCTCCAGTCAGCGTCGACTGAACTTTAATTTTGACTTTATCAAGATTGCTGCGTGAGGCATTACACATGGCACTATTTGCAGCAATGTACAGCGGTTGACTTAAACTGCCTGTGGCTAAAATATTGGAATAATTTTTACTATTATTACTAATTGATGCACTACCACCAACGCTTGTCGTCACTTCATTAGAAACAGTTTTTTTCAGATTGGATAACAAACCATGCTCAACACTGAACACGTTTGAAATTGATACATGACTCACATTGGGATTCATGGTTACAACTAACTCAACCGCTTCGGTGCTATTCGCAGCCAAGGCTTGAGGGTATGCCACCACCAATGTATTGATTAAAGATTTATCTGCTGGAATCTGGCGGGTAAACTTATCTTGTCCTAACGGATATAAAACCAGCGCTTTAGAATTGGTCGGTTTAGCCGATTTAAAGATGGTGTTGGCAGGTATTTCATCCAACAGAACTACAGCTTTCATGGCCTCACCATCAACGTCAATGGTTTGCAGACCAGAATTACGCGTTGAACTATTTTTCACACTCAAGCTATAGGTTAAATCATAAGATTGACCTGCTTGTGGTTCAAAACTGGTTTTATCGACCGATTTAGTCGCTGTGAGTTGTGGTAAGAAACTAATTAAAGCATTAACCGCATCTGCAATAGCAGTCGGGTCTTGTACAACATAGGCTTGGAGTGGTAAATCTACTTGCTGACTGTCATTCAACGATATGGAAGAATCCGCAACCACCCATAAATCAACTTTTTGCCCAGCCTGTAAACTTAAATGCCCTGTAACCAGCAAATCTGAACGATCAAATTCACCATTTTGATTACTATCGACATAAATTTTAATATTTGATAATTCGGGAACAGTGCTTTTATCAATCACAATATCAGCAGGCGCATTACTATGATTGGTCAACGTATTCAGCCAAATCACTCGTGCACCCGCATCAATTTCTAATCGTGTTGGTGAAGTGAGGCTAATCACATATTTAGGTGTAATGGTCACTTGAACGGTATTTGAAACCGATTGACCAACTTGACCATCAGTTTGTACAAAACTTGCATATGCCGTATTGGTAATATTTTGCCCAGCAGCAGGCATCACAGCATAAGCATGATTTACCAATGCCATAGCCGTAGCTAAGCTTGAAAAAATAAGCTTGATCTTATGATTCTGTAGCGGCTGAACTCGTTTAATCACGAAAATACCCCAATACCGAGCAAAAGCAGGTTTAAAGGGATAGGCACTGAAGGATGCCTATCCACATAAATAGTTATTAATGTTTTGACTTAATTATTGAGCATCAACTTTAACGCTGAACTTCATCGTCACCGTTTCAGACGGTGCCAAATCAAATTGAGATGACTTCAAGTTGTTTGCCGTATTGGTCACAGTACCTTTTGATACTGGCTCTAGCGCAGCCGCAGGCGACGAACCTAGAGTGGTGTAACTTGGTACAGCATCGGTAATCTCAACTTTCGTTACTGCCTGATTACCATCATTCACCGCTTTAATTTGGTAAATGATGCAAGCACCTGGTTTCGCCTGAAGTGTAGATGTTCCAAAGCCACCATCTGGTGTTCCGTCACATGCCGCATCTAGTGCTTGCATTTTTTCCAGACGGACTTGACCAATGTTGACTGTGGTTTTATCTGTCACAGTGACAGCAGCAGGAGCAGCCGTACCATTTAATGCGCCAGTCGGTGTAACCGTCACAATTGACAAATCGGCTTGACCCGCTGTTGCATTACTTGGCGCTTCAACTTTCACCAAGATATTGATACTTTCTTTTGGAGAAAGACCATCTGCAGCATTGGTTGCAATTAACCACTTGTTAAGGTTCTGAATATCAGTAACCAACTCATCCGTGTCTGCAATACCGTTGTTGTTTTTATCCACATAAACAGAAGTCACAAAACCATTAGTTGCAGGGTCATGTGTAATGCTGATCGGTAATGTTCCATCAGCAATACCCTCTACAACGTTACCGTTGTTGGTTAAGGTATGTTTATAGACAATCGTACCACCCGGTGCGACCTGACCTTGTTGATCCGCCAAGAATGAAAGTCCACGTACTGCTTCTACAGTCAAGTGATCTTTCATCTTGTCTGTTAAACCTGTTGCAGGTGAATTAATGGTGAAGACGATATCTTGGCTATTGGCAGGTGTTGCATCCGTAGACGGAGTCACCTTGGCACAGAAGTATGCCGTTGTATTTGGCTGAATTGCACCCGTATTGGTTACTTTCGTTGCTGAACAAACACCATTGGCATCGGCAACAAAGTATTCAACAGTCCAACCCGATGGTAATGCTTGTTCAGTACCAAAGTTATAGTTGTCCGATGTTGAACCGTAATTCGTTACCGCAATTGGGAAGGTCGCCGCAACGCCAGGTTTAGTTGTTACCGTGGTTACCACATTATTTGAAACGTAAGCCCCTTCACCTGTTAAGCCCGTATCATCTTCCGTATAGTTTTTATTCCCTTTACCATTGCTCAAATCAACTTTTGACGCTGTGATGTTGCTAATTCTTAAAGTCACAGTATCTGAAGATGCAGGCGCGTGCACTGGTGTAATGGTTAAGATTGTATCCAAACCAGGTGCTGTAATTGGACCTGTATAACCATTTGGCAACGTAATACGTGCAGAGATTTCAAGGTGACCACCTGAAGCCAATGGACCACTGTCCACACTCGCATCACCATTGGTATCGGTTAACGGTGTATTACCATCTGACTTTAATAACTCAACAATAGAACCCGCAGGCAGTGCCGATTTATTAACTGTAATGTTATAGGTTTCAGCGACATTACCAAGGTTGTGAATCCAAATATCTTCTGTAGCGCTTGATGCCCCAAATAAAACTGGAGAACCTTGAACCGCTGTTGTTTCGATCAAGTCATTCTTAGTAGGATCACTTGTTTTTTGCGCATCCGAATACGTATCGCTTGCGTTATCGTTAATCGTACCCGTATAGGTAGACTGTACAGTTACATCATATGGGTTGGTTGGTTGAGACGTCTCAGTACCCGGACCATCTGGGTCAAATGTCGCGATGTTGGTAATTTTTCCTGCAGGAGCAGCACTATCAACCGTCACTTGGAAGGTTAACTTGCCAGTACTGTTACGCGCTACAGAAGCAAGAACTAACTGAACTTTATTATTGGTAAATTCGTACTTCGCTGCTGCTGCCGCTTCATCACCAGTCGCATCGGTCAATGCCGCGGTCTGACCGCTCCAACGTGCTGAACCTGCAACATAGGTCACACCTGAAGGTAAAATATCTTCAATGGTTAGATTGGCTGCATCGGAATTACCCGTATTTTTATAAGTCAATTCATAAGTCACGGTATCGCCACGTGCAACGGCGGTTACATTGGCAGACTTCGTCACTTGAATGACCGCACCAGTAACAATCGTTACGGTATCAGTATTCAGTTTGGTTTTGTCCGCTAAGACTGTAATGTAACTACTTGCGGCAGACAGTTCTAATTGACCAGAATTACCTGCTGATGCTGTTGCGGCAGTTGTACCCACCACGACCAAGCCTACAGACTCACCAGCATTTAAGGTAACTTTTTGACCTGCCAAATTCGTACCGTTATCTGGCACACCATCTTTATTTGCATCTAAATAAATCGCAATGTTGGAGAAATCAAAATTATCTCCAGCCACATTGGCTAAATTCAGCGTGAATTCATCCGTTCCGTTACCTGTATTGGTCAATACGTGCGATAAAGTCACGACACCATTCGGGTTGGCAGTTGCGGTACGGTTTTGCTCGAGTGTAAAGCTACCCACTTGTAAAACAGTCGTTTTGACTTCATTTGACGTCACAGTACGTGTGGTCGATGTACCATCTACATACGATGCTGTTGCAATGTTACTAATGTTTGTTCCTGCGGCTGGTGCTGCTGCATGTGCACCTGTCGCGAAAAAAGCAAAGCCCCCTAAAATTGTCGCAATTGACACATAAAGGCTATTTCGCTTTGTGTTCTTCAAATTCATAGGCATAAGAGTCCCCCGACCCCATCAAAATGACGTGTATAAAATTTAGAAATTAATCGTTTGATGCATTTACTTTGGCTTGCGCACTAACAGTTACTGTTTTCTTGGCAGGTAATTCCATGATTTGCCACTGTAAAGCGCGATATTCCTTGAGTGGAACGTTGACGAGTTTTCCATCTACTTTTTTCTTTAATGGCATCGCAGCAAAGTTAACGCCATCTGTACTGGCAAGTGCGCCTGAAGGCAGGCTGTTGCCTAAATATTGAGTATCTGCTGGAATTGGTAAGGTTGCTTTTAAACTTTTAATGCTGTGTGTCGTGTTGTTGGTATAAGTCGCACGATACTCGATTACATCTTGAGGCTTGATTGAGTTTGCAGCTTGAAACTGTGCATTCCCTTTACTGTCTACAACTTTTTTGAATGCTTTTAACTGAATTGATACAGGCTCATTTGATGTCGTAGCGGCAGCCATTCCATGAGCAGCCCCCCCTGCAAGCATTAAACCCATCATCAATTTTTTCAGCGTAGTTCTTTTGTTTAACATGATTTTATCCACTGCAACCCAATGCACATATTTGCGACATTAATCACATTTAAGTAAATTAATGTTGCAAAGCTCAAAGCAATATTAAACAAAAAACAAACGCATCACCATACATTTTATAAAAAAAATGTTAACTGGTTCACCCTTGATTTTTAAATTTATTTATATAAGTTTACAATATTGGAAATAAATGACTGTTTATCATCAATTTTCATAAAAACAGTGACTTTACACAAAGAAACAATGTAAAACTAATCGTGATGATTCAATTATTTTCAGAGGGGAATTGAAGTATTATCAAAAATTAAGCATTTGTTTTTATTGTTTATTTTAAATTAATTTTGGCACAACTCTGGTAGTTTCAACTCATCTGACCGCTTCAAGCAATGCATTGAATATTTTACATAGCAAATCTAACAGAAAAAATAAGGTCGGCTCCATAAAATGACCCGACCTTATTGTATTCACCCAAAATCAAAACTAGTTTGGAATCCGCACGCAGAACCCGACTTGCTCCTTTTGCTTAGGCGCCAATACACCCGGAATTGTCCAGATTAACTGTCCTGAACTTTCTTGAGTTTGACATCCTGAAACACTGCAAGACATGGCTCCATAAACTGTTCCTAGTGGAACACTGTCTTTAAGGACAATATCAACCAAGTTTTTATTTGAATTATTGGTATAGGTGATTTGATATTCCAAATAATCGCCTTTTGCAGCTTGGTTCGTTACAGTAAACGGCGTTGAATCATTGCTCGGTGCAGGGCATGCAGATGTTTTTCGCACCAGTTTGCTCATATTGAGACCTGCTGTGCCAATCGTTGTAATATCATTCACACTATTACTTTCCTTGGTCGTCGCAGCGGTATAAGTCGCCTTGCCATTGACCTTGAAGCTCGCAATAAAGCGATCACCACCTTGTGCCGTAGTAGGTGAATTTACTCGCTGAATCAAACAAATTTTTTCATTGGCTTTTAATACGCGACTGGTGAACAAATTCTCACCTTGATCTAACTGTGCATTACAGTTGCTATCCACGTAAATCAAACTCTGCCAAGGCTGATTGTTTGCAGGCTGTTGCTCTTTAGTTTCAGTTAAATTCAGCACATTCATCACACTTTTCGCACTGAGTTCATGTGGATAATCCACCACATCACCGGCCACAATGGTTTTCTGCCCATTTTGTGTTAAGACCAACTGCAACTCGGCATCACCAAACAAGAAACCATCATAACTGGTCACATTTGCAGCTTTAGGAATGGTAAAGAAGTCATTACTGATGTCGGCTGTCGCTGTCACGCTACTGGCTTTTGCAGAACTCACCGAATCAAAACCTGTCAAATTACGCTGTACCAAACAAACATTACTTCGCCCAGCAAATACGTCATCTAAGGTTTGAATTTTAAAATCACCATTGGCATTGCTGGTTGTAGAAGCCAAAACGGCCTTACTGCTACAATCTTGCAGTTCAACAAAACTCCCTGCAATTCCCACTTCACTTGCATCTACAATCGCGTTATACGCCTTGGAAACATCCGAAGTTGTACCGCTATTATCGTTAAACACCCGCCCCGAAAATACATAACCTGCTTTTTTACTGTTGGTCACGCGACAAACGAGTTTAGCGGCAAATTTCACATTCGCTGCCGGTATGGTTTGGGTCAAACCATTTACGCCCCCCAAATTGGCAGTACTATTTCCTGAAATGGCTGCATTGGTATCTGTACATTCAATACTTTTAAGTGAATATAAAGTCGATGTCGATTCAGTAAAACTGATGGCTGTGTTTGGTGTTGCATAAGCCAATAATGAACCTTGCTCAACGGGGGATGTACTTTTCTTTAAACGAACCGATTGTGCAGCCCCAACTACTGTTGTGACCACTTCACCACTGGTAATGGTTTCAGCATTGGCATTGCTCAAGTTTGTAAAAGCACTAAAGTTGAAGCTGTCTGTGCCATTTTCAGACACTTTATTCATTTCGAAAGTCGGTTTAAGACAAACATTGAGTTCATTAAAACCAATTCCAATATCATCCCCCACATACGTGCTGGTATTTGGCCGAATATTTTGGAATTCGGTCCGCACTATTTTGGCCATTGTTACTGTTGTAGGTAAAGTAATCGTAAAATTGATAGCCACTGGGTCAGTGCCATACGAGCCAATCGCATAATCCGCAGTGTCCACTTGTGCGCCATTAAAAGCTGTAAATGAAGCTCGAGTATTTGAACTTTTCGCAGGCGTGACAAGAGCGGCATAAACAACGCCATCGACCATAATTTTTAAAGTTGCCCCACTGGTATTTGCTTTAGGACTACCATTTGACCAATTTAAACGCCCTTTTAACTGCAATGCACCATTTGCGCCCGTACCATACATGACTGAATTTGGCACAATCGTCGGGTTAGTCCCCGCTGTTTTCAAAGCATTATCATAAGGACTGCTCGCATTATCAGACAAATATGCTTTAAAAGTTGTGTCTGAAACCAAATTAGCCGATTGACCAGATACGCATTGGTTTTGTGAACTGCCACTAGTGATTGGCGTACTTTTACTTACCGTTGTACTCACTGTACTTGTATTATTGGTTAAATCAATTTCTTTCGCTTCTGCTGAGTTAACTGTGGCCGTATTGGTAATTTGGTTGGATGATACAGGCTCTTTATAGACCAAGCCTGAAATAATAAAACTTAAGAAGTTGCTATTCCCTGTTTTATCTACAGGCAATGTATTGATTGTAGCACTCAGTTGATTGGAATCTTCAGGATTAGACACGGTCGGGCAAGTCACTGAGGCACTACTTGGTACGCAATAACGATATAAACCAGCCAAATTATCAGGAATTAAATCGGCTACAGTAATATTTGAAATCGCTTTCTCCCCCTGATTCCAGACCTTTAACGTGTAGGTAATTACATCTCCAACCTGAGCAACAGTTTTATCTACTGTTTTACTAATAGCCAAATCATCACTACGTTTAGCCACCGTAATCGCTGTCCCAAAACCTGTTTCTGTTAGACGTTGCAATTCCGTATTACTACATGTTCCACCTGAAAAGGACATTCCAATGGGGCCATACTGTCCTTGCGAATACTTATTTGAAGTATTTTGGTTAAGCATTCGATAGTTAACTTTATAATAACCGCCTGTTGAAATTGTAGTAGCGACTTCATATCTAACACCCGATTGGAAGCTATCCCTTGGGTCTTGAATCACGGTCGCTGAACCTGATGGAGGTGTTATCGAAATATATGCCCCATCATCCACTTCAGCCCCAGAATTTCCAACACAAGCACTCACACTACTGGTGGATGCAGGAATATAAACATAAGTTTCAAATTCCCACGCACGCAAGTTATTCACACGACTATTCGTTGCACTCACCGTGGGTAATAAAACATTTCTATATTGATAAGTCGTTAAATTCGAGACTGCTTCAACAAATGTTGGATTCGGGGATGTAGCTAAATTGGTAAAATAACTATCTCCACTATTACTACTAGGCATAGAGGCTGATAGATATTGACCAATCGGATTTTTATTACTTACAGGCCATGCACCTAAAATAGCACTTGTCTCCTCCGCATAAGTTCCACATCCAGAACCACTACATATTGTTTGGCTTGTATTACGACCCGCCCAAAAAGCATCATAAGCTTGAGGATTAGTTGTTTGAGTACTTCCTGGTTGCCCCCAAACTCGATGAATACTTTCACCCACCCCACTGCCAGGGTTTACCTCATTACTGGAAATCGCAATGGTTGTTTGTTGCGTCGCGCTTGAAATAGGGGCCGTCGAAGCGACAGAATAATCAACATAAATATCAAATGTGCCAGCATTTGCAACGCTACCAATACTGCAAGTATAAATTGAGTTGGCCAATGTACACGTATTAGATGCTGTCCGAACCTGACTGATGCTTACACCCGTAGTGAGAGCCGCCCTAACTTCAACTTTTGTCGCTGTCGCAGCGGATGGTCCAAAATTTTTAATGGTAATGGTTTGTGTACCCACATCACCTTGTACAATTGTAGGCGTGTTTGCACCAATAACCTCAAAACGAGCAATGGGGATTGGATTATCACTGAGTGGAGTCAAGGCATGCGTCAAGGAAATCCCTACTGCTGAAAGCACAACAGAAGCCATAACTTTTTTCTGAATGCATTTCATTTTAGTTCCCCACATACTTCACTCCAAACTCTAAGCTATGGCTTTCATTACTATTTATTGCTGCAACAGAAGCTTTAATTGCACCCATTTGCCCCAGAGCAGGCGCACTAAGCGAACCAGATTCACATGTACTACAACTTGGTGCTTTACTCATGACCATCGCTTCAGGCGTGTAATCATAAAAATTAAATCGACCAATCGCAGAAGCGCCCAAATTCTTCACGGTTAATTGATACAAAACACATTGTCCTGAACCATCTGCATTGCGTGTAATCGGCAATACATTTGAGGTATACGCGCCATCCGCTACGCCATCACAATTATTATCTTTAGCTTGCAACTTACTCAAACGGACTGGCGCAGTGGTTATAGTTGTAATGTCTGTTGCCGTATCTAATATCGTCCCAGCACTATTTTTTAGGCTAATGATGGAAGTATTCACGACTCCAACAGTGTTATACGCGGTATTTTCAACTTTATTAAAGATACGAATAGGCGCTTTGCTGCTTAAAATAGAACTATTTACAACTGATAAATTCTGAATCATCGGATCAGAAGCATCTAACTGCCCATCATTATTGGCATCGTAGTAAAGCGTCGTGGTAAAACCTGTTCGATCATTGGCAATGCTTAAACTGTCCGTTGCAGACAATACCGAAGTTCCCCACGGCTTTAGGCTATGGCTATAAACAATACTGCCGCCCGGCGCAATTTGCCCACGCAAATCAGGCTCTAAACTCACTCCACCTTGACTCGCATTTGAGTTAATCGTGATGGCATTATGGATTACGTCATAACCATTACTTGGTGCTGACGTAACGAGATTTGAAGAAGCAACTTTAAAATAAATCGGAATTGGCTGGCTTGTGCTTTGAGCATCTGCACGAATTTCCACCACGGCGCAATAAAGCTGCGATTCATCATTATCTAACAAACGAGTTGAAGAGATTTCTGCCCCAAGTACTGAACAGTTTGTCGTTGCTGTCGAGAAATAACGGACTGAACTAATTTCAAGAGGCAATGCGACTGTCGTAAAATTATTATCGGCATCGGCACTAAAGTTATATGTGGTCGCTTGACCTGTATGACGCACCGTAAGTGGGAACACTACTGTTTGGTTATTTCCCCCTGCTAAGGTTTTCCAAGGCGAACCACCATTGGACACATTGCCATTTCCCGTACCATTTGCCGTAGCTTCTGGACTATTGATCAGGTCAACTAGGCGAGAAGCAGTACTTTGAATGAGAGAAGTCCGATCTTGTACCGTATCTGTTTTGGTACTGTCTAAAATTGACTGTGCTTTAGGTACAATGTTATATGTGGTATTGGCTGTATCTACATAGTCTGTGGGGAAAGTGACTTTCACAATTATCGGAAGCTTAGCCCCCGCATCGAGCGCTCCAGTATCAATAATGCCATCATTATTGGTATCAAATAATGGGGTCACGCCATCTGCACGATAGAATTCCAATACACTACCTGTCGGTAAATTATGGCTGTTAAACGTTAAATTGAACCGATCTGCTACCGTTCCTGTATTCCAAACATAGTTTTCAAAAAGAACCGTACCACCACTACTTATCCCTAATTTTTCTAGTAAATCATTACCACTCACACTATTTTCGGCAGCATTAATCACCACCCCATAGATTGGCTTAATGCTTAATACCGCAGTGTTCGACTGTGTGGTTAAATTTGCAGTGGTGGAAAGACCGTCATGGTCGTAGTCCATATTGGCCAAGTTTGGAATTTCGCCAGGTGCTGTACGCACCACACGAACACGGAACTCAATATAGCCTTGCGCATTTGCAGGCACATTGCTGATCTGTGCACGAATGGTTTTACCATCGCTATCGAGGTAATAATTGATTCCTGTCGGGTCATTACTGCCTGTCGCAGAATTCAGTGCCTGCCCATTCCAGTTTTCATTACCTGCCACATAGGTCAACTGAGTCGTATCCAGCAGGTCGCTGATATTCACTACACCGCTGTTATTACCGTTATTGAAATAGGTTAAACGGACAGTTGCAATATCACCATTTACGACGCTTGTTTTATCAAAACTCTTGGTTAAATTTAGCACCGCCTGATCGGTGATTCGTGATGTATCAATATTATTTTGAGTCAGGCTGGGTTGTTGTGTAGAGGTTGCTGTGAGTTGAATCTGACTGAAGCTATTTACGGCTGCTGATGAAGGGATCATTGCTTTAATAATCAGTGCAACTGTCTCTCCAGCATTTAAGCTATATTGGCTAATCGGCGTATTATTGTCTGCAACACCATTTCGATCGGCATCTAAATAAATTTCAATATTACTGTGGGTAAAACTTCCCCCTGCAATTTGACTGCCCAACAAATTATAAAGATCACGCTCGTTCCCAGTGTTGGTTAAAACATGATGATAATAAACCGCCTGCCCCGGACGTACATATTCCGTTCGGTTATCTTTCAAACTCAGGTTATACACAGGAATCACCGTGGTTTGAACCAAGTTGGAACGTGCCACTTGAACCACAGTAGAGCCTTCTTCTTTGTATTCCCCCACAGCCATGTTACTGATGACCAAAGCATCAGCAAAAACCCAAGTCGATGCTGTTGCCCCCAATAAGCTCAGCATGGCAATACGCATATTTCGAATCATTTTCTTTTCTGCAAACATTTTCCGAGCCTACGCTTAAGGGTTAACACGAATAACAAAGTAGAAATTGGCTTCTTGATTTGGATCTAAACTACTCACCAAAGCTGAAACTTTCTCACCTGAAGAAAGGTCCACCCCTGTCGGCACAATCACAGGTGGCCCAACAAGGCTGGTATAGGCAGGAACAACATCATTAAACTGCACATTCTTCACCACAGAGCTACCATCATTTTTGAGTGTGAGTTTATAGGCCACACACTGATTTGGCTTAACTGAAACCAACTGGGTGGTATAGCTCAAAGCTGCTAGATCACTGGTTATACAGCCACTATTCACTGCTTGTGTTTTCAATAACTGTAAATGCCCAGTGGCTACCGTAGTCACATCTGTGTTTTTTAAGTTGTCTAAATGAATGCCATTAAAATCAGAAATCTCAACTAAAATATCCGCCTGACTCACCACCCCTTCTGTTGCCGAAGGTGCTGCCTGAACTTTAAGTAAGAGTTGAATGTCAGTTTGAGGTGGCAAACCTGCACTGCCCAAAAGCTGATTTAAACTGGTTGTTGCACTAATAATTTGATCTGCACTATCAATTTGACCATTTTTATTCACATCGTAATAAAGGCTGTAGACAAAACCATCATTTTTCAGCGGAACCACGTTAAGGTTCACTTGAGAACCTGCATTCTCACCTTCCGCCATATTGCCCAGATTCTTTAATGTATGCACATAAACAATCGTCCCACCAACACCCACCTGTCCCTGCTGATCATTGATCAGAGTAAGTAAGCGCGCAACATTACTTTCAATTTGATCCTTAATGGAGTCCGCCTGTTGATTGATGGGTGATTGAATCGCAAACCAAATTGGAGCTGTAAAATTCTGTTGGCTGGCATCAACATCAATCACTGCACAATATGCTTTGCTTGTCCCTGCGGCTAAGGTTCCCGTATTGGTAATTTGCTTACCAACTGTTTGACAGCTTGCATCACCTTCATAAAATTTGACGCTAAAGCCCGTTTTGCTGGTCGGTACAATATTGGCGACATCGATAGGGCTAAAGGATGCATACAAATTATAGTTATTGGCTTGGTTTGAATTATTCTTTGCGACCAAAGGAAAAACGGCTTTACCCGAAACCACTTTAACCGTGCGTAAAGCTTGACCTAAGTTATCCAAGACACCTACGCCCAAACCTGACTGATCCGCGTTATATAAATCACTGCTGCTGGACACGACCGTTAAGGTCGTAATTTGGTTACGAATCGGGTCCGAGACTAAGTTTGAAGCAATCGAGGTTGCAACCACATCAATATTGATATGGCTGACACTGCTACTACAACCTGTAGATGCAGATACCCCAACCTGAATTTGTTTTACCGCAGCATTTGAAATCGAACCTGTATCAACTTTACCGTCACCATTGGTATCCGTGAGTAAAGTTTTCCCATCCTGCGTGTAAAAATTAACTTTGGCGCAACTCGGTAGATTGCTTGAGCTGTAACTTAAATTATACGTATCTGTGGTATTGCCGATATTCCACACATAGTTATTAAAAAATATTTCTTGCCCAGGTTTTAAACTGGCTTGAATGACTAAGTTATCAGGACTGCTATTGGGATTCCCACCATTCGTTGCTGAACTGGATTTATTATTTAAAACCACTCCATAGACAGCGGCCAAGTTATAGATCACGGTATTGGAAAAGCTGCTCAGTTTTACTGTGGTGTTATCCGTGTCGTATTGTACAAAACCTGCCGTATTTGGAATTTTATTCGCTGCACCTTGTTTCACTTTGGCTTTAAAGCTCAGCGTGCCTGATGTTAGAGGTGCAACAGCGGCAATACTGGCTTCCAAACTCTTCCCATCAGGTTTAAATTGATAAGCAATTCCTGTATTGGCAGATGCTTCAGTATCATTGGTATCGGTGAGTGCGGTGGTATTCTGATTCCAAAGTGCCGAGCCTGTTACATAGTCTAAAGAATCATCCAATACATCTTGCAATACGACGCGACGTGTTGCTGTCCCTGTATTTCGATAGGTCAAAGTATAGGTAATCAAATCACCAATATTACCTTCACTTGTACTTTGTGCCTTCACCAGAGAAATCACGGCATCATCCACAACGCGAATCGTGTCTGTGACTTGTGCAGAAAGTGTAATATTTTGCTGACTAATGGCTGTAAGGTCTAAACTACTAAGCTGATTAAAAGCCACCGTGGTAGGAATACTCCCCACAATCACAACTGCTAAAGATTGCCCTGCATTCAGCTCAATTGAACCGACCAATAAGTCTTCGGTATTATCAGGTAAACCATTTTGATCGCGGTCTGCATAGACCTTTACATGACTTAAATCAAAATTATCATTACTACTTTGCACTAGGCTTAATGTATATCGATCAGCCGTATTACCTGTATTGGTGAGAACGTGTGGAAGATTCACCACCCCGCCTATAGCACCATATTGGTTTTGATTTTGTACCAGTGTTAGGGAATATGTTTTTTGCACCTCTAATGCCACAGGATTGGAATTAACCAATAAGAGGTTGCCCATCTCATCGGTATAGTCCCCAGATGCAACGTTGGAAATATAGCTTCCAGGCTGAGGAAAAGCATGACAAACACCGACCAATAATAGCGATGCACCCCCCAATAACGCGCGATGTATTCTTGTTGTCATCCCCTGCATAAAGCAAACACTCACAAAATTTACAATAAATGATAAATAAGTCACAATATTATACATAAATGTATCATTTGTTGATTATTTTGCACACGCTTTTAGCTAATTTTTATCATTATTCGTTGATGATTAAGTCATGTACTTGTGTCGCTTAGGCATAGCACTCAAGAAAATATTGAAATGATACATTTACTGATTACTCATGATGGGGGCATATCAAATGCTGAATACAACGAAAGAAAATAGAAATAAACAAGATTTATCAATAACTAATTAAAAACCTATCTAAAAAAAACAAGTATTCTCTTGAATATTAATTCCAAAAATTACACGAAGTTATTTTCACCCTTCCAAATAAAGAAAAAGTCTGCTTTGAAATAAACTACTCATAGCAAAGAAATGAATAAAAAATAAGAAAATATTCCAATGATCATTCAAGGTGTTTGGTTAAATATTCTAGAATTTCAGTTGAATTAATTAAACGTGAACAATGTTTAGGACATTTTAGACATTTAATTTTTTCGACTTCAAAAATACGCTGTTCATTTAACAAATGACAAAATGCTTCCACATACCAATGCTGTTTTTCTTGATATACCCGAATAACATCAATATCTCGAATGGTCATTTGACCTTTTTGATTTTGATAAAGAATTTCTAGCGTTTTACAGGGTACACAAATACATTCTGGTTCTAATGCGTTCACTGGGCATGCTTTTTCATTCGCACCACAAGGTTGCTTCCGTATTCTTTTACTTATCAACACAAAACTACCAAAGAAGATAGCCGCCAGTACAGCACCCGCAATTTCCATCTTCAAACCGCACCTCGTTATCTCTTTAAAATTCTTTATCTATTTTAAACAACCGCAAAGACCGCGCGATTGTAGCAAATCCATATCATTTTATTGATTCAATTTTCGCATTAATTTTTAGTTAATTTCAAAAATAGATTTATACATAAAGATAAATTGAGGAAGCCTCCCATATAAGTGCTTATTTATATTATGTTCATCAAATTATTATTAGAGTAAATTTCACTTTTTGAATACAAAGCTTAGAAAAAATCACTATTCTTTTAAACACAGATATTAAAATTAAATGAACTTTCCTAAAAATTATCTAGTTTAAAATATAAATACCTCATAACCAATACTTTACTCATTCACCAAATTGATTCCATTAAATAAAAAAACACTTAAATTTGAACACAATTTAAATTCAAGTACTTATTTTTATATAATTTTTATTCAAACATTACATTTTGAATTTTACTGACATAGACCTGTTTCGCTTGTATTCCAATTCTGTTCGACAAGTTGCTGACATGAATCAGCATCATTAATACCATTTTGGTAAGCCTGTTTTTGCTATTCCATCTGCTATTATTTTTGCTTGAGTGTTGCTTACCTTTACTTAATTTTGGTTACTCCAAATCTAGTTTTGGAGCAAGAAACTTGAATAATAAATACACTTAGACCTACCAATCATGCCGCGACCACAAACTCTATTGCCAAGATCATTTCTACAAGATGATGACAATCCTGCTGTATTTACATTGACCGACTGACTCTAAACTGGATCACCGCAATGGAACAATAATCTTGTGTACTTTCCAACTTAAACCATCTCGCACCATCATTACTTTGAACACTTTAGACGACTCTGGAGCTTGAATTTGTACCTCAAAATTCTGCCAAGAGGTATAGCCCGCTTTATATTCGGGCTTATCTTGTCGTTTGACATCAGCAGTTTCTTGACTAACTTTATCTTGATCAACTTCTTTCAAGCCCTGCCCTTGCAAGACCATCGTCATTCCTTCTGGTGTCACCACGACATCAACGATTTTATCCAACAAAGTCGAAGCTAGCATTTGTCCCCAACCAGAGAAATGATCTTGCTCATCTCTCATGTCTTGAAGCATATCTGTATTGATCTGATCTTTCAGGCTTTGTCGCACGCTTGGATAATCAATATATTGAGAGACTTTTTCACTGTCTCCTGCTTGCGCTGCGTTTTTTATATTGTTCAACACAATATAAGGAGAAACATAGAAATAGGCTAACGTGCAAAAAATAAGTCCAATCACCGTCCAAATGATTTTTTTATTCATTGTTCTTTTCCAAATGAAGCTATCTATAATCATAAAATAGCGGCTTATTGAAAGAATCAAAAGCAGAAGACATGTATCTAAAAAGCACTTTCCCGCGAAGAACACTAAATTTCAGGCAATAAAAAACCCCCAAGTCTTAATATGCTTGAGGGCTTTTCAATATATGGTCCCGAGGGTCGGACTCGAACCGACACGTCATCTCTGACAGCGGATTTTGAGTCCGCCGCGTCTACCAATTTCACCACCTCGGGAAGGTGTTGATGCGTATATTAACCTGTTTTAAAAACTTGTCAACGCCAGATTACTGCAATTGATTAATTTTAAAACAGAATGGATTTTTTAGCCTCTTATTTAACCAATTTCGACTAAGAAATGAAAAAAAGCATATACTACCGTCAGTTTTTTTAGCGAAATGTGTCATGCAACTTTCTGACTTCAATTTTGATCTCCCTGATGAGCTTATTGCTCGATATCCATTAGACACCCGCAGTTCATCACGCTTGCTCCATTTAGATGCACAAGGTCAATATCACGATCATCAGTTTACCGATATTCTGGATTTACTGAATGACGGCGACCTCTTAATTTTAAACGACACTAAAGTGATGAAAGCTCGTTTAAAAGGTAAACGTGCAACAGGTGGTGCCGTGGAAGTTTTGGTCGAGCGTTTGCAAGATGCACACATCGCACATTGCCACATTAAAGCCAGTAACTCACCTAAAGCAGGTGCAGAACTGTTTGTCGGCGCAGAAGAGATTAAAGTGACGGTACAGGGTCGCCATGAGAATTTATTTATTGTCGAATTTTCACAACCGATTCTGGATGTTTTGGACCGTTGCGGTCAGTTACCCATTCCACCCTACTTCAACCGTGAAGCCGAAGCGATTGATACTGAACGCTACCAAACTGTATTCAATGATCCAAGCAAATTAGCCAGTGTTGCCGCACCCACCGCAAGTTTACACTTCGATCAAACTTTACTGGAAAAACTCGAAGCCAAAGGAATTCACAAAGCTTTCGTGACCTTACATGTGGGTGCTGGAACATTTCTGCCTGTTCGTACCGATGATATTGCCAATCATGTGATGCACAGCGAATGGTGTGATGTACCAGCGCATACTGTTGAATTAATTCGTGAAACCAAAGCACGAGGGAATAAAGTCATTGCGGTTGGTACAACAGCAACTCGTGCTGTGGAAAGTGCTGCCCAAGCACATAACGGTGCACTCGATGCTTGGGTCGGTGATACCCAAATTTTTATTTACCCTGGCTATGATTTTAAAGTGGTAGATCGTTTAATTACCAATTTCCACTTACCTGAATCTACGCTGTTAATGTTGGTTTCTGCATTATCCAATCGTGACAATATTCTCAATGCCTACCAACATGCAGTGGCTACAGAATATCGTTTCTTCAGTTATGGCGATGCTATGCTGATTGACCGTTTTACAGGATAACTGTTTTACAAGATAACAATAACAAGGACCTCCTGCTCTTATGCCGATTGATACTGTGCGACATTCGATTCATATTCGCCGTAAAAAGAATCAGGTGGTCTTCCACAATATTGCTCGGCTTTGGGACATTGGGCGTCAGGCGCAAAGCCATCAACAAATTTTAGATGGTCTACATCCTTGGAATGCTCCTGTCACCTTGAAGTTTGAAAATACTCTGCCGTGGTTGCTTGCAATTACAGGCAGTATTTTTATGCTTGCGATTTTGATTCAACCCAGTAGTATTTGGGCGCAAGCTAGCCTGTTCTGTGGCGGGTTGATGGTATTTTGGGCCTATATTTGTTATGAAGATGACGACCCCGTTGAAGAAGTAATTGATTATCTCGAACAACAAACCATTGCACAAAAATATCAGTTGGCTTACCACCGCCAACCACAACATATTTCCGTTCCACTCAATCCTGTTTTATTTATTGCCCACTTAAAACGCCTGTTTCCAGTGTTTGAGCAAGGCTCTGTCTCTAATGATTTTCCATTATATGCAAGCACTGTTTGGACAGATGAAGAAAACAAGGACCATCAAGTACTGGTATTTCAATATCACTTTGTGAATGAAGTCCGCATGACTGATAAAGATGGCAATCAGGTCAAGGTTCAGGAAATACATCGTGATCTGTGGGGCGTATTTGTCTTTGGTGTTGACCTGCCAGGCTTAGCGATCAGTACTGCGAGTAAATCGTTTGGTCATCCTTATTCTTTTGCATGGCATACCAGTGATATTCAGACCAATCAGCGACTCAAATTCTATGGCACCGATGAAATGCAGATGGCAAAAATGCTGACACCCGCCATGGTGCTTCGCCTATCGGACTTTTTTGAGTACCGTTCAGGAGATTTGTTGTTTCATCCCGAGAGTGATGTCCTGTGTTATCTAGGACCACATGATTTATTCAAAATTTCTAGCAAGGCTCAAAATATCCAAGATATTTCCAGTTTACGTGGACACTTACGTACATTTAAACTACCTTATCTAGAACATTTAAAGTCTGATTTATTGAAACTTTTAAAATAACAGCGACAAAATTGTACAACCATTAAACAGGGGGCAACATGGGACTTTTTATTTTATTATTGCTAATTATTATCACCATTGTAGCCATTATTTTCATTCGTAATAATATTGTACGCCATCATAATGCCACTATTCGTGCTTGGTCAGATGTTACCAGCTATGAACGTCAAAAAATTAAAATTTTAGATGCGCTTGCACCCTTGGTAGAGCAATATTCAAGTTTTGAAAAAGGCACTTTAGAAAAAGTGACAGAATTGCGTCAGAACATTTTAAGTTTGAATGCAAACACTGCCGATGTATCTCAGTTACAACGGATTGAGAACTTAAACAAAGAACTCATGCACAGCCTAAATGTCGTGGTTGAAAACTACCCTGAGCTTAAAGCCAATGAAATTTATCTAAAAATGATGAATGAAATTGAAGAACAAAACGAAAATGTAGGGGCTGCGATTACGATTTTTAATCGCAATGTTGAATTGTTTAACAACCAAATTCAGATTTTTCCCAACAACGTCATCAATACCATGACCATTGGCAAAAAAGCCATTCGACCATTCCGTGATACGGCAGCTATGCAAAATTTTGATTATCGTCCGAATTTCTAATGATTTAGCAAAAAAGACAGCATGGTGAATAAATTTCACAATGCTGCTTAAACTCAAATTAAGACAGAAAACGAACCTGATTCCGTCCTTCAGCTTTTGCCTGATACAGCAATTGATCTGCCGATTGTAAAAAGCTAGACACATTTAAATAGTTTTGCCCTGAGCCATGCGTATTTACCCCAATGCTGACTGTGATATTCGCATGCTGACTTGCCGTCAGGCTCGGTATAGCCAAATGAGCCACCGCTTTACGGAAACGTTCAGCCGATAAAACTGCATCTTCAAGTGTGGTTTCAGGCAAAATCACCACAAACTCTTCCCCGCCAAAGCGCGCCACAAAATCATAGGCTCGACTAAACTGATTTTTTAATAACTGTGCGACTGCAATCAAACACTGATCGCCTTGCAAGTGCCCAAAATCATCGTTGTATTTTTTAAAATGATCAATATCAATAAACAGTATCGACAATGGTCGTTTATTGCGCTCTGCTCGCTTAAACTCAAACTCAATCCGTTCATTCAAGGCTTTTCGATTTGCCACCTGCGTCAAAGGATCTTGCAGTAATAACGCTTGGTTCTTTTTATTCAACTCCTCAAGTTCCAATTCCATACTTTTGCGTTCTGAAATATCAAACATGAAGCCAATAATGGCAATGGTTTTATCATTTTCACGAATCACATGCACAACATCACGGATCCAGACGTATCCGCCATCTTGGGTTAACGCGCGATAATCTGCCTCATGATCGGTACCATCATCAGAGAGTTGAATACACATACCGACCGTCTTATCTCGGTCATCTGGATGCATGCGGTCAATCCAGTCTTGCGCAGATTTCCAACTGTCTTGTGGCCACCCCAATAAGCTTTCAATTTGCGGTCCAATATAACTAAACTCTTTGGTATCCCAATTAATTTGCCAAGGAATCGCATTGGTCGTTTCTAGCAATGTTTTATAAAATTCCCATTCTTTTAATTCACTCATTACCCACCCCAGGAACACACAGTCAACGTAAAGAATTAGTAGATACCAATTTCACTTACAATTTAATCACTATTTTTAGGTAAAATAGAAACAAATCATTACACAAGCAAAAATAATACAAACTTCCAATCCCACATGCTTTTCTCTCATTTTTTGTAATTCATGAATCAGAATTAACAGTTCAACACATCACAAAACTGGTGTTTAAGTACAGAATCGAGGAAAATAGCTCTCTTTTTAGCTCGAACAATCAGCGAACTGTTTTTTCGCCTTGATTTGGAATTTGTATGAAGTTTGAAAAACTTGCGCAATCAGGGCGTGCCCGCCGTGGTCGCTTAACGCTTGAACATGGTGTTGTTGAAACACCTGTATTTATGCCTGTTGGTACTTATGGCACAGTTAAAGGTATGTTGCCACGTGATATTGAAGACATTCAAGCACAAATTATTTTAGGTAATACTTTTCACCTGTACTTACGTCCAGGCTTAGATGTCATTGAAGCACATGGTGGCTTACACAAGTTCATGAAATGGGACAAACCTATATTAACCGACTCAGGTGGCTTCCAAGTCTTTAGTCTTGGTGCAATGCGTAAAATCAAAGAAGAAGGTGTGACTTTCCGTTCTCCGATTGATGGTTCTAAAGTTTTCTTGTCTCCTGAAGTTTCGATGGAAATTCAAAAAACTTTAAATTCTGACATTGTCATGATTTTTGATGAATGCACCCCTTATCCTGCGACGCATGAAGAAGCGCAAAAGTCATTGCAGCTTTCATTGCGTTGGGCAAAGCGTTGTAAAACCCATCACCACGATGAATTAAACAATAGCAATGCTTTATTTGGCATTATTCAAGGGGGGATGTATGAAGACCTTCGTGAAGAATCTTTAACGGGTTTACTTGAGATTGGTTTTGATGGTTATGCCATTGGTGGTCTTTCTGTCGGAGAACCAAAAGAAGAAATGATCAAGGTTTTGGATTATCTTCCAAACAAAATGCCTGCGGATAAACCTCGTTATTTAATGGGCGTGGGTAAGCCAGAAGACATTGTTGAAGGTATTCGTCGTGGCGTAGATATGTTTGACTGCGTAATGCCAACCCGAAATGCACGAAATGGTCATTACTTTGTGACGGATGGTTTAGTCCGTATCCGTAACAGTAAATACCGTCATGACCAACAACCGCTTGACCCACACTGTGATTGCTACACCTGTACCAACTTTACCCGCGCTTATTTGTTCCATTTAGAAAAATGTGGCGAAATGCTCGGATCAATGTTGGGGACTATCCACAACTTACGTTATTACCAACGCTTCACTCAAGACATCCGTGATGCACTTGATAACGGGACATTTGATGCCTTTGTTGAAGACTTTTATCAACGTCGTGGTTTAGAAGTACCTCCTTGTCCGCAAGATTAATTCTTTCAGCATTTGCGCTGAAGAAAAAGACAAGGTAAATTGCAGAGCAAGTCTATTTATTATCAAATTGATACCAGTTTATTGTTTAGGAAATTGAAATGAGCCTTTTTATTTCTACTGCTCACGCAGCAGGTGAAGCTGCACAGCAACCAAGCCTCGTAACGAACTTACTTATGATTGCGGTTTTTGTCGCAATTTTCTATTTCTTGATTTGGCGTCCGCAATCTAAGCGTGCTAAAGAACACCGTTCTTTAGTCGAAAGCTTAGGTGTTGGAAGTGAAGTTGTTTTTGCTGGTGGTTTGATGGGTAAAATTACCAAAATTGAAGGTGATTTTGCAGTGGTTGAATTAAACCGAGGTGTAGAAGTAAAAATTCAACGCGCAAGTGTGATTTCAGTTCTTCCTGAAGGCACATTAAATAACCTTTAATCAAAAATAGTCGTGCACCCGCACGACTTTTTCATTTTAAGAAGAAAACAAATGCGTTACCCAGCATGGAAATATCTACTGATTCTCGTGGTTCTCGTGGTCAGTACATTATATGCCCTGCCAAGTTTGTATCCTGATGAACCTGCTGTTCAAATTTCAGGTGCCAAAGCTGGTACTCAAATTGACCAAAGCATCATACAAAAAGCAGAGCTAATTTTAAAAAGCGAAAATATTGCAACGCATGACAATAGCTTTACCAATAACGCTGCATTGCTCCGTCTAGATTCATCTGAAGCCCAGTTAAAAGCCAAAGATGCATTACGCCGTGGTCTTGGAGATAACTACGTTGTTGCACTGAACCTTGCACCAACCACACCAGAATGGTTGCAAAAAATTGGTGCGAAACCAATGAAGCTTGGTTTGGACTTGCGTGGTGGTGTTCACTTCTTACTTGAAGTGGATATGGACAAAGCCATCAGCCAACGCATGGAAACCTCTGCAACCGATTTACGTCGCCAATTGCGTGACAATAAATTGAAATTCAATAGTCTTTCATTGAATAACAATACCATTACTTTGCAATTTGCGAACAATACTGATCGTGATGCAGTCATGGATTTCTTGCGTAGCAATAATACTGAATTTACTCAGCAAGCCGTTGCTTCAGATACAGGCTCTAGCTTGCGTTTGACCTATACCGATGCGCGTAAGCAAGAAATTCAATCTTATGCGGTCAACCAGAACTTAACCACCCTGCGTAACCGTATTAATGAGTTAGGGGTTGCAGAAGCGCTGGTACAAACCCAAGGTAGCAACCGTATTGTGGTTGAACTCCCAGGTGTACAAGATACAGCCGAAGCAAAACGTGTTTTGGGCCGTACTGCGAACTTAGAGTTCCGTCTGGTTTCAGACCAGAATGATCAATATATTGATCCATATACGGGTAAATATAATGATCAACCACTCCCTCCAGGTACAGAAGTATTTGCTTATCAGTCACTTGATAGTGGTCGTGAGTTATTACTTAACCGCAACCGTATTTTGACGGGTGAACGCGTTCAAAATGCTTCTTCTGGCTTTAGTCAGGACACTGGCGGTGCAGAAGTTAATATTACCCTCGACAGCGCGGGTGGTAAGCTCATGGCAGACGCTACGCGTAATTCTGTGGGCAAACGTATGGCGGTGTTGTTTATTGAAAATAAACAAAAGATCAGCTATGTCGCAGACCCTAAAACTGGGGCTCAAACGGAAGTCCGTACACCCTATACAGAATCTGTGGTCATTAATGCGGCGACCATTCAAGCCGTGTTGGGTTCTCAGTTCCGTATCACGGGCCTAGATTCACCACAAGAAGCGTCTGAACTTGCCCTCATGTTACGTGCGGGTGCATTAGCAGCGCCAATGTACTTTGTTGAAGAACGCGTGGTTGGTCCTAGCCTTGGTCAAGAAAATATTGATAAAGGCGTGTTATCCACACAAATCGGCTTCTTACTGGTAGCGATCTGGATGGTGGTGTTCTTCCGTCTGTTCGGCTTAATCGCGAATTTTGCCCTAGTATTCAACTTAGCCATGATTTTAACCGTCATGTCTTGGATTGGAGCTTCCCTGACCTTGCCAGGTATTGCGGGTATCGTAATCACCATTGGTATGGCAGTCGATGCCAACGTTCTGATCTGTGAGCGAATACGAGAGGAAATCAAATGGGGGGCTTCTCCAAAGCAAGCCATTATTGCGGGTTATGACCGAGCCTATAACACCATTTTGGACTCGAACTTGACCACCTTCTTGGTTGCTTTCATTCTCTTTGCTATCGGTACAGGTCCAATTAAAGGCTTCGCTGTGACCTTGATGATCGGTATTATCTGCTCGATGTTTACTGCCATTACAGTAACTCGTGCAATTGTCCAGCTCATTTATGGCAAAAAACGCGACTTGAAAAAGTTGAGCATTTAAGGAGATCGATGATGACTGACATGACTCAACCCAATTCAAAACAATATGGTCGCCCGGATGATGAAAAAGTAATTCACTTTATGAAAATTGCCAAACCAGCGGCAATTTTCTCCATCATTCTGACCATTGCCAGTATTTTCTTTATTGTGACCCGTGGTCTGAACTTAGGTTTGGACTTTACAGGTGGTATTTCTGCCGAGTTGAACTATACACAGCCAGCCAATCAGGCTGCTGTGGTGCAAGCTTTGGAACAAGCAGGTTTCCAAGATGCTGTTGTGCAGACGCTAGGCAGCAACAAAGACCTTCTGGTGCGTATGCCTCCGCAAGAACTGGCGGTAGACGACCTGAATAATGCAATCACCAAAGCGGCTCAGTTGCCGAATAATACCGTAACGGTACACAAGGTCGATGTGGTGGGTGGACAGGTCGGAAACGAGCTGTATCTGCGTTCTGCGGGTGCTGTGGCACTTGCTCTCATCCTGATGCTGATTTACGTCACCATTCGCTTTGAGATCAAGCTGGCGATGGGTGCGGTACTGTCTTTGTTCCATGATGTAGTGGTGACCATTGGTATTTTCGCCATGATGCAGTGGCCATTTGACTTAACCGTGTTGGCGGCTGTATTGGCACTTATCGGTTTCTCACTCAACGATAACATCGTGGTGTCAGACCGTATTCGTGAAAACTTCCGTAAGATTCGCGGTGCAGAGCCACTGGAAATCGTCAATATTGCCTTGACTGAAACCTTACGTCGTACCATCCATACCTCTATGACTCTATTACTGGTCGTCGTCGCAATGATGATTTTAGGTGGTGATGGGCTGAAGTGGTTCTCGGTAGCAATGTTTATTGGTGTATTTGTCGGGACATATTCTTCAATTTATATTGGTACTGCATTTGCTCTATGGCGTGGTCTAAACCGTCAAGACTTTATTGTTCAAGTCAAACCTGAGTTTGATGAGGAAGAAATTCCTTAATCCCTAAACAACAGACTCACACCTAAGCTCATCCTCGGATGGGCTTTTTTAATGCTGAATCAGTTGAATCTGTGGCCACTGGAAGCCTCGACACGACGGTTCTGCCTGCCAAGCCACTGTCAGCATCGTTTGACCTAAATGATAGTTCTGATAAGCAAAGCTTCCTAGCATCTCGTGCTGACACATCCCGCCATGCTGGATTGGATGCACGCGTGTATTCAACTCATTCAAACTCAACCGAATCCCCAAGCCCGAAGCTTTTAATACCGCTTCTTTGGTGGTCCAAACCCTAAACCAAAATTCTTCTGAATATTCCATTTCAGCCCAATGCCGAAGTTCATCAGGGTGAAATGCATGTTGTGCCAAGGCTTCAAATCGAACCTTCCGGTCCAAATCCTCAATATCTATACCGACCTGTTTAACCGTATCGCTGTAGGCTAAAGCATAGTGTTTATGGCTATGACTATGATTAAATGTGACTTGCGGAAATTGTTCTAAATATGGCTTGCCATATTCAGTCTTAGAAAGATCTGTATTTTGAATCTCGCGTTGCATATGTTGCGAGAGCAACTGATTCCGAAATTGATAGATCGCCTGTTTTTGTTGCTGTATTTTGGCTTTACGGTCTAAATCCGCAGGCAAATGAATCATCTGCTCTAAGCGGCTGACATCTATATGAATCAGTTTCGTCACGCATATCTCCTTTTTATATACCTCCTCATTCTAAAAGAAACTGTACATAAAAGAAAAAGCCCAAAGTCATCTTTGGGCTTTCTCATCTTTTAAACGAACTAAAAATTAACGTTTAAATTTTTTCTCAGCTTTTTTGAACTTCTGAACATAACGGCGTTTACGTGCAGCAGTACGCTCATCCACTTGTGACTTACGCCCTTCAAATGGGTTTTCAGAGGTTTTAAACTCAATACGCACAGGCGTACCTTCCAGTTTATACACACGACGGAACACATTTTCCAAGTAACGACGGTAATCTGCTGGGGTCTTATCAACTTTGTTACCATGAATCACAATCGTCGGTGGATTTTGCCCACCCATATGCGCATAACGCATTTTAATACGACGACCACCCACCATTGGGGGTTGATGTGCATCCACAGCATCACTCAAAATTTGCGTGATTTTGGCTGGTGAAACTTTCAAATGTGAAGATTCATAAGCACGGTGGATCGATGGGTACATTTCCCCTACGCCCGTACCATGCAGTGCAGAAATTAAGTGAATTTTTGCCCAAGGAATAAAATCAAAACGACGTTCAACATCTAGCTTACATTGCTTACGATCATACTCAGACATGTTGTCCCATTTATTGATCGCAATTACCATGGCACGCCCAGCTTCTAAGGCATAACCAATCAAGTGTAAGTCTTGCTCTACAATGCCTTCACGAGCATCCACCACCACGACAACCACATGTGCATCTTTCATGGCTTGTAAAGTTTTTACAATCGAGAATTTCTCGATCATTTCATCGACCTTACCTTTACGACGTACACCCGCAGTATCAATCAGCGTATATTGACGACCATCGCGCTCGAAGGGAATATAAATGGAGTCACGGGTTGTACCTGGCTGGTCAAACGCGACTACGCGCTCTTCACCCAATAAACGGTTCACTAGCGTTGACTTACCGACGTTCGGACGACCAATAATCGCTAAACGCAAGCCCGTGTTTTTGTCATGCTCTTCTGGATTCTCATCTTCAGGCACATCCTTCAACACGTCTTCCAGCATTTGCTGTACGCCACGACCATGACTTGCCGCCACTTGTAGTGGCTCACCCATACCGAGCTTATAAAATTCGACGAGCGCGGCTTCAGCATGTACGCCATCGACCTTATTTGCGACAAGGTAAACTTTTTTACCTAACGTACGGAGTTCACGGGCAATTTGTTCATCAGAAGCCAATAGACCCGCACGCGCATCTACCACAAATACAATGATATCCGCTTCATGAATCGCAGTTTTAGACTGCTCTGCCATGTAAGAGTCAATGCCACCTTCATTTTCGCCAATACCGCCTGTATCGACCACAATGAAAGATTTATTTTGATAAACAGCATCACCATATTTACGGTCGCGTGTCAGACCCGCAAAGTCAGCGACCAAAGCATCACGACTTTTGGTAATTTGGTTAAATAGAGTTGATTTTCCGACGTTCGGACGACCAATGAGCGCAATTACGGGTTTCATAGTTTAACCTTTATTCAAGATCAGCCAGTTCGACTGGTCTGAACATCAGAAAAATGGAAGATATTTAAGAATAATACTAAATAAAACACGGGGCATTGAAACTTCTCAAATACCCCGTGTTTAAAAATACGGATTTGGCTTAGTTTAACATAAGGCAGACGAAAATTAACGATTCTGCCAAACGCTAAATGTACCCTTACGTGTCGCGACTGTGAGTTGACCTTCAATTACACGCAATGTACGTACAGCACCACTGGTTTTGGCGCGACCAATTAACTGACCTGAATTCGGATCAATCAGATGTAACACACCGTCTAAATCGCCAACAACCAAGTCTTGACCAAAGAGCACTGGATTACTCAGCTCTCGGTTTAAAAGTTGCTCATTTTGCCACAATTGCTGACCTGTCGCCAGATCATAGGCGACTAGCTTGCCATTGGCTTGGGCAACAAAGACTTTATTGTCTGCAACTTCTGGACGTTTGGTACTGCTGGCATCTTCACTCCAAATCACTTGTTGTGAAGCCAAGTCTGTTGCGGTCACTTGCCCCTGAAAACTGGTGGTCACTAAAAGCTGACCGACCACCACTGGGTCACCATCAACATCATTTAAACGCTGAATGTCAGAACGACCATCGCTGACTGCAACACGACGCTGCATACGAGGTACACCACTAAGTACATCTAACGCATAAACATAAGCATTTGCTGAAGATACCAATACAGTACGTGCATCCAACGCTACAGGCGTTGAAGTGCCACGTAAGCTAAATTGTACGCTTGGTAAATCATAACTCCAGACTTGCTGCCCAGACTCTAAATCATGCGCGTAAACCGTACCATCATTGCTGACAGTCACCACACGACCAGATTGCACCAAAGAAGGTGCCAGAATGGCTCCTGTTAATTGAGCAGTCCACTTTTGTTCGCCTGTTGCTTGGTTTAATGCAAACAATTGACCTTTCTGGTTTCCAACAATAACCAAACCATCTTTGGCTTCTACACCTGAGCTTAAGCCTTGTTTAGAGACTTTTTTGCTCCAAACTTTATCTTTACCACGATATGCCGTGACTTCACCTTTGGGGCTGGCAACAAAAATTACCCCATTATCGATATCCAATTGTAACCGTAGTGGATCTGCCTCTGAAGTCGAAGAAACACTTTCAGAAAAAACAGGTGCTAAACTTTTCGATTGTTCAAGCTTAGGTAATGGACTTGGTTTGGCATCTTCAACTTTAATTTTGTTACTCGAACAACCGACTAAAGCCAGCGTCAAAATTGTTAGTGCAAACGGTATTTTATATTTTCTATCCATTAAGACTCATCCACTTGTGTTTCTAAAATTGGGCGTTCAATTTCAGGATCATCTACTAAAACGCCAACACTTTCGAGTTTAATTTGTAAAATTTGACGCTCTTGTTTACGCTCAATTAACGTATCCCATGCACTTCGATACGCTTTTTTCGCATTTTCCACATCATTCTTAGCGACATATACATCACCACGCACTTCATCAGCCGTTGCTTTGAATGCAGGATCGGTAACCAGAGCTAAAGATTTGAGTGCATCATCATATTTATTTTGCGCCAACTGTGCATAAGCCAAACGTAGTTTCACGATTTGCGTTAAACCATTATCTTTGACTTTAGAGTTTTCCACCTTTTTCAAGGCTTTCTCTGCACCTGCGTAGTCACCATGATCATAAGCCAACTTCGCCATCACAAATTGAGTCTGAATTGCCTGTGCTGAATCAGGATCATCTTTCACAATTTTATCCGCAGCTTCAGTCAACTCAGTCATCGCATTCGGATTTCCTTGCACATTACGCGCATCATCCATCAATTGCTGGACTTTTGCAGTTTGCATTTGCGATTCTGCAAGGTTTTTCTTTTGCCAATATTCCCAACCGAAAAAGGCAATCAACGCAATTAAAATCCCACTAATAATGGCCGAACCATATTTCTTAGTGAAAGACTTTAAACCCTCAAGTTGTTCTTCTTCACTCAATGATGCGCTCATTTGATTACCCTTTTCCTAAATGTTATTTGACTCTTATTTTGAAGAAAATTTTTCGATGAAGAATGGTACGACATCAGCTATTGCGACTTCACACTGCTCTGCTGTCGCCAAAGTTTTGACCAATAGCTGCTGTGCTTCCCACTCGCGCTCACCCAAAATCAAGGCATACAGAGCACCTGACTGATCTGCCTTTTTCATTTGGCTTTTCATTGAACCTTGTGAGCCGACTTTTAAACGCAATGAGCTTTGCGCAGCGTCTAACTGATTACGGAATTGTTCTGCCAATACCAATGCCTTACCTTGAGAAGCAGGATCTGCCACCAAGAAAATCTCGCAATCACGAATTGGAGCCACTTCTTCAACTTGCTCAAGCAACAGTAATAAACGCTCCATCCCCATAGCAAAACCAACCGCAGGTACAGACTGGTCAGCCTTTCCTTTTAACTGTCCAACCAAACCGTCATAGCGACCACCTGCACACACGGTACCTTGTGAGCCTAAATGAGTGGTGGTCCATTCAAATACCGTTTTGTTGTAATAATCTAAACCACGAACCAGTTTCTGATTAATCACAAACTCAACGCCTGCATCGCTTAAATACTGCTGCAAAGTTGCAAAGTGCTGTAAAGTTTCTTCACCCATAAAGTCATGCAATTTCGGTGCATTTTCTAAAATGGCTTGGGTTTTTGCATCTTTAGAATCAAGGATACGCAGCGGATTGGTGGTCAAACGGCGCTGTGAATCTTCATCTAAATCATTTTTATGCGATTCCAAAAACTCAACCAAAGCTGCTCGATAAGCGGCACGCTCATCAGACTCACCTAACGTATTCAATTCAAGTTGAACTTTATCCGCCACCCCCATGCGTTTCCATAGACGTGCCGTCATTAAAATCAGCTCAGCATCCATATCTGGAGTCGCTACACCAAAGGTTTCCACACCAAACTGGTGGAACTGACGATAACGCCCTTTTTGTGGTTTTTCATAACGGAACATTGGTCCGATATACCACACGCGCGGGGTCGCGCCACGGAGCAAATTATGCTCAAGCATGGCACGTACACAGCCTGCTGTTCCTTCAGGACGCAGCGTCAAAGACTCAGGTGGATTGCCTTTGTCTAAGAACGTATACATTTCTTTTTCAACGATATCCGTTGCATCACCAATCGAACGTTTGAACAAATTGGTTTGTTCAACAATAGGCAAACGGATTTGTTGATAACCATAGGCATCCATTAACGATGCTAAATGTTGCTCTAGACGTCTCCATGCAGGTGTTTGCGTTGGAAGAGTGTCATTAAAACCTTTGATTGCGACAATTGAACTCATGATGAACTACGAATGATCTCTTTAGATTTAGCTTCTTCAAGCTCTAGAACACGTTGACGAACCATTGTTTCGATTTCATCAACTAACTGGTTGGTATCAATCAGATGGCTTTTCTCGCCATTACGATACACAAGCGAACGTGGACTTGCCCCCACCACGCCAATATCAGCCTCTTTGGCTTCGCCTGGTCCATTCACTTTACAACCAATGACCGATACGTCCATTGGGGTACGAATGTCTTCCAAACGCTCTTCTAAGGCTTGCATCACTGAAATCACGTTAAATTCTTGGCGTGAGCAGCTTGGGCAAGCAATAAAGTTAATGCCATTTGAACGAAGGCTGAGTGATTTTAAAATATCAAAACCAATTTTAACTTCTTCTTCTGGTTCTGCTGCCAATGAAATACGCATGGTGTCACCAATGCCTTCCATCAGCAATCCACCCAATGCAATGGCCGATTTTACTGAACCTGTACGATAAATACCGGCTTCGGTAACACCTAAATGTAATGGATTATCAATTTGTTGAGACAGCAAACGGTAAGCATCCATGGTCAAAAACACATTCGATGCTTTCACAGAAACCTTAAACTCATGGAAATTCAAACGGTCTAAGATATCAATATGACGCATTGCCGATTCAAGTAGTGCTTGACCTGTCGGCTCACCATATTTCTTTTGAATGTCTTTTTCCAAAGAACCCGCATTCACGCCAATACGCATAGAAATATCATGATGACGCGCCGCAGCGACCACTTCACGAATTTTCGCTTCCGAGCCAATATTACCCGGATTAATACGCAAACAATCCGCGCCCATATCCGCCACTTTCAATGCGATTTTATAATCGAAGTGAATATCTGCCACTAAAGGGACTTGTACGCGTTTACGAATTTCACCAAAGGCTTCGGCTGCTTCCATCGATGGTACAGAAACACGCATAATATCAGCACCGGCATCTGCACAGCGTTGAATCTGGGCAACAGTTGCTTCGACATCACACGTTTCAGTATTGGTCATGCTTTGAATGCTGATCGGAGCATCACCTCCGACGTAAACAGAACCCACACGAATTTTGCGGGTAGTACGGCGTTGAATCGGGTTTACAATCATGATTATTTACTCTGGCACCATTAACGAGATAAACGGAATTCTGCTTTCCCATTTACCGTATATGGTGACAATGAAATCTGCTCATTGTTCAAACTTAATGACACTGCGGCTGCATCATCCAAACGGATTTGGAATGGCGCCTCACCACTTAAGGTTAACGTATTGGCTTGACGACCTGTGGCTAAAACTTTGCCCGCCGAATCCACAATATGAACTGAGGTCGGACGGTTAAAATTCAAGACCAATTGATCACCAGAAACTGCGGTCGCACCACCCATTGACAACACTTCAACTTCAGATTTATTTGCATCTACCGCGCTGCTTTCTGAGTTTGTACCCGATGAACCCCAGTTTTGAATCGTGCCAACAATTGCAGCCAAGATCACTAAGATGATGACTATAATGACAGATCGCTTTAACCACTTACGGTTACGCTCACTGTTTGAACCTGGCAATCTGCCCATAATCTTGATTGGAGAATTATCCAAGGCATGATTAGGCACCATCCCTGTATCATTGGCATAGATTTCATCAAAACGTTGAATCAGTGAGGTTGCATCGACATTTAAATATTTTGCATAAGTGCGATAGTAACCTTTAATAAAGGTCGCTTCTGGCAAAGACTTATATTCATCTTGCTCTAATGCAGTTAAAGTTTTTACAGGAATTTTTAAATCTGCAGCAACTTGACTTAATTCACGTTTTTGAGCAATACGTTTTTGGCGTAAGTATTCTCCAGGACGCTGGACATTTCCTAATCCATTAGGTACTACGCTTGAACCATTCGATTGCGGTGAATTAGGATTTACTTCCATACGGCCTCAGTACTGTACTGTAATTGCAAATAACGTGTGTATTCTTGGCTATCTGGGAACAATGCACGCAGTTGGTTGACTAACACTTGCATACCCATCTGATCGCCATTGGCTCGCGCAATACGAATACCAATCCATAATGCACGCGCACTCTGATTTTTCTGCCCAACCAGACGAACAAACTGTTCATATAACTGTGTCGCAGCAGGAATTTGTTGTCTTAAATAAAATATTTCCGACAACTCTAACATTGAAACATAAGAATTCGGATTCACTTGTAATGCTTGCTTGAATGATTTTTCAGCATTTGCTATATCACCCAACTTTAAGTAAATACGTCCTAAATTCTCCAATGCCTTGAATCGCTGATCATAACCTAAGGTTGAACCAGCAATTGCTAATTGTTCAATCGCTTCATTATAACGCTCTACGACGTATAAATACGTACCATAGTTGTTACGAGCTTGCGCATTTTTAGGATCTGCGGAAATTGCACGTTTAAAATGTGTCTCCGCTTTTTCCATATTCGCAGGGCTACCTTCTTGCTGTAACAACACGCCCATCATCATATTCGCTGTGGAATCTCGTGGTTCCATTTCTAATGCTTGATCGAGCGCGCGTTTTGCCGCATCTAGGTCGCCTTTACGAATATATTCCGCTGCCAATTGAGTTCGCACTTCTACTGCTTTCTCGGGGTCTTTTTTAAACCCCGATGCTGACGAAGTCGTTGTCGTAATACAACCCACTAATGACGCTGAAAGACAAAACATTGTTATACATGCAAATTTGTAGGTGGGTTTACTCAATTAATAGCCCCTTTATTATCCGTTTGAGCGCAAAATCTCATTCCGCTCAGCCACTTTTTTCTTCCACTGCTCTGCGCGACGTGTACGGTCGGCCACCTGACCCACCAACTGTCCACATGCAGCATCAATATCATCACCACGTGTCTGACGAATCGTACACACAAATCCAGCATCAGACAAAGTTTTTTGGAAAGAAATAATACGGTTACGACTTGAGCGCCCGTATGGTGCGTGTGGAAACGGATTAAAGGGAATTAAATTAATTTTACTTGGTAAATTCTTTAACAATTTCAATAGTTGTTGTGCATGTTCAGGTTGATCATTCACCCCATCCAACATCACATATTCAATGGTGACATGACGGCGTGCACTTTCATTACCATCTTTCGCCAAATAGCGCTGACATGCTGCAATCAACTGATCCAACGGATATTTCTTATTAATTGGTACCAATTCATTACGCAATTCATCATTTGGGGCATGTAGCGAAATCGCTAAAGCCACATCAATATCTTGTGCCAACTGATCGATTTTTGGCACGACACCTGACGTTGATAGGGTCACGCGACGTTTCGACATACCATAAGCAAAATCGTCCAGCATCAATCGCATAGCGCTTAAGACCGCATCATAATTGAGTAATGGTTCGCCCATTCCCATCATGACTACATTGGTTACGGTACGTTCACGCTCAGCAACAGGTACTTCTTCCATATAGGAATAGTTTGCCATCCACAATTGGCCAATAATTTCCGCAGGTGTTAAATCACGTTGGAAACCTTGCTTACCCGTAGAACAGAATGAACAATCTAGGGCACAACCCACTTGTGAAGAAATACACAAAGTTTTACGCGCACCTGTTTTATCTTCGGCAGGAATAAGTACGGTTTCAACCAATGAACCAGCACCACCACCTACACGGAATACCCATTTACGCGTGCCATCTTTAGAATAATTACGGTGTACGACTTCTGGCGCTTTAATTTCACATACGCGCTCTAATTTTTCACGCAACTTGCCTGAAATGTTGGTCATTTCAGCAAAATCAGTCACGAAATATTGATGGATCCACTTCATCACCTGTCCTGCACGGAATTTCTTTTCGCCCATAGCTTCAAAGAATTGTTCCAGTTCAAGACGTGACATGCCCAGTAAATTCACTTTTTCCACAGAAGGTTGCTGTGTTGGAGTGGACAAAGATTGTTGCGATTCATCAGACGTTGCAGATGAAACGACCACTTCAGTACTCATGTGTAATTACCTAAACCATGTCGAAGATAGAAAGATATTGCTCAATATTCAAGCAAATAAATTTTAAGAGAATAAAAAAAACCAGATAAGCAGTATAACACTTATCTGGTTCGAATACTGCGAATTAACGAGTACGCGGAGCAATCTCAGTTTGAGCGAAGAAGTAGTTAACTTCACGATCAGCAGACGCTACAGAGTCAGAACCGTGAGCAGCATTTTCGTCGATGCTTACAGCGAAGTCAGCGCGGATTGTACCTGGAGCAGCTTCTTTAGGGTTAGTTGCGCCAAGGATTTCGCGGTGAGCAAGAACTGCGTTTTCGCCTTCAAGAACTGAAACAACAACTGGACCAGAAGTCATGAACGCAACTAAGTCAGCAAAGAAACCGCGTTCTTTGTGTTCTGCGTAGAAACCTTCAGCTTCAGTTTGAGTCAAGTGTTTCATTTTAGTTGCAACGATTTGAAGACCAGCTTTTTCAAAACGAGCAAAGATGTCACCGATGTGATTTTTAGCAACTGCGTCTGGTTTTACGATAGATAAAGTACGTTCAATAGCCATGATTGGCTCCTTAAGTCAAATTAGACGTGAAAATTTTGCCGCATTATACCGAATAATGTGCAGTTATCAGCTTTTGTAATGTAAAAAAACTGGATTTTTTCGATGTGCCGCTAGAAAAATGCTGGATTAGCTGGCTTCGTCAATCCACGCCATTTGAATTGCTTCAAGTAAACCTTCAGTCGACTTCGTTGGATCATCACTAAAGTCAGGCAAAGCACACACCCACGCGTGTAAGTCGGTAAAACGAATCCATTGCGGGTCCACATCTGGATGTGCTTCATATAATTCAATCGCGATATCCATGGTATCTGTCCAACGTAACCCCATGACTGTTCCTAATTTATGCTATGAATCGGCTACTTTAACAAATTTCATCATGTCTGAAAAACTGCTCAGTATGATTTAATCTACAAGACCATGCTAAACATAGGTGCACAGGCAATAATCACTGCGGCAACACTCGCACCTATCACAGCACCAACAGCAACATCACTTGGATAATGTAAGCCTAGCACCATACGGGACAAGGCCACTAACACAGTAAAAGGCAACATTAAGACCAATAAGATGGGCTGAACATAACCAATCACCACACTCGCCATCACTGCATGCAAAGTATGTCCTGATGGAAAACTAAAATGATCCAAAGGACGCTCACAAAGACGAATCACTTGATGCACCTGATAAGGTCGTGGGCGCACCGTTTTAGTTTTGAGAATTTTATAAATGGCCGTACCCAATAAAGAACCCAAAATCAAATACAGCATTTGCAAGCTATAGGACAAACCTTGCAATATCCAAAGGCTCATCAACATGATGTACCAGAAAAAACCATCACCTAATCGGCTAATCAGTTTGAAAAAAAGTGCCACTCGCTCTGAATGGGAAAAATGGTTCAGATATAAACAACCTTTTAAGTCGAGATCGAGTATTTTTATTTTTGCATTCTTAAAATTCATAATTCCTCTCCTCAAGCTTTTGTTTTGCTTACGCGATCATTCGGGTTTCCTTTGCCACCTGATATAGGGCTTGTTCTAGTTGAGTCACGGGATGATGCCAGCCCATTTCCATTACATTCAGACGAGCACTTTGTCCCATACTATTCAGTTGTTGTCGTCTTGGTAAATTCTGCATGTGTCTCGAAAATGCATTGACATCATTTAATGGACTCAGCCATCCTGTTTTGCCCTGTTCAATATGTGCATGAGCACATGCGTAATTATATGCCACAACAGGCAAACCACTCGCCATTGCTTCTAAAACAACGTTACCAAAGGTTTCTACTTGGCTGGCAAATACAAAGACATCTGCACTTGCATAAACACTTGCAAGATTCTTACCAGTTAAACTTCCAGTAAAGATCACGCCATGTGATTCGCCTAAAGTCTCTAGGCGTTGACGGTCAGGTCCATCGCCCGTAATCACCAATTTATAATATTTTTCGCCACGTTGCAGCATACATATATAGTTACGAATCAGTACATCGATTTCTTTTTCGGGTGACAAGCGTCCCACATAAAGCATCACTGTGGTATGACAGTCCGCCCCCCAAGTGCACCGATATGCTTCAGAACGATGTACGGGAGAAAATTGTTGAGTATCTACCCCTCGTCCAACTACAACCAACGGGCAAGTAATTCCAAATTGTTTTAAGGCATTTTGCGTATCTTTACTCGGAACACAGGTCAGTTGGGTATTATTATGAAACCAACGTAAATAATGCTGTATCGGTTTCACCAAAAAAGCCAAATCAAAGAAACGACTGAAATCCTGAAAAGGTGAATGAAAACCACTAGATACAGGAATATTACGACTTTTAGCAGCATGCAAGGCTGTAAGCCCCAATGGCCCTTCCGTCACAATATGTACAACATTCGGCATAAACTCGTCTAAGGCATTTGCTACTTTTAGAAACTGAGGCCAACCAAATTGTAAACTTGGGTATTTAGGAATACTTTGCGCAGTGACCAAACATTCTTTATTTGGGGAAAACTCCACACTTTGCACGGTTTGATTTGGACGAATCAGCAAGATTTTGTGTCCCTGCTTTTGCAGCCCTCTACATAGATGCATCAATGACAAAGCCACTCCATTCACTTCTGGTGGCCATGTTTCTGTGACAATTGCGATTTTTAACCGTGGGCGAACCAGATCATGTAAAACATTTACTTCTTCTTTGCTGTTTTTGTTTTGGTGTAATTTAAAATAAAACTTAAAACTGTCTGGAAAATCTTGTTGTTTTAACAGGCTCGCAGTGGATATGTAAGACATATAACACCTATTGCTTGATTTTCTTTTAGCTTAGAGGTCTTTGTTTACAGTTTGATGATTGTTGTTTGACATTCCCGTGAAATACAAAAGGGAGATAACATTGACCTCCCTTTTGTTGATCATTTACAAAACCTAAAGGCTTTACAACGAAATTAAAAATCCACATTGACATAGATTCGGTCACGATAAACTCCTGCAGGAACACTATATAAAGGATTCTCTTCGAGTTGGGCTGAAATTATATACTTTTGATTAGTTCCTGCTTTTTGTCTCATTTGAACCCCCCATAAATTTTCACTTGCACCTCGAATATTCATTTGGGTTTTAACTTTATAGGGTCCATTCGATACATAACTTGAACCACTCGCATTTAATAAATTCTGACTTCGGAATGAAATCGAATAACTGCGATCACAAGAAACGTTGAAAGATGTGGCTGTCTGACTATGATAGTAGTTGGCTAATTTCATTTCAGGGGCAGAAAAACCGCTGACTGAACATCCTGCTGCATAAGCAGCACTACAACTCATAGAGATTAAGCAAGCTAAAAAAATTGGTTTCATACCAACCTCCTATTACTTACAAACTAAATTGATGACTTGTGCATCATTGCTATTATCAATTTGAGTCTGCGAAATACTGAAAGATGTATTACAAGTTTTTCCCTCCTGCATTGCTAGTTTTAGATCATATTTTACTGGTTTTGAAAGATACAAATAAACTAAACCATTACTATCAATAAAGTAACTTTCATCCTCATTACCATTAAGTTTTACAACTGCCCCAACAGGAAAATTATTATTATTTGAATCTTTTAGATTAACTACAAATTTTTTGGTTTTTGCAACTTTGAAATCTAGAATATAACCTCTTTGATTTAATGCACTTAATTTCTGTACAGGCTGATCAAAGGTATAATCCAAAGGCAACTGATTTTGATCATAAGAAATATCATAATTAATATAAGGAATAATATCATGTACAAAAAGATACCCTTTATCATTCGTCTTACCAACAACTGACAATGACCTTAATACATCGACATCTTTCATACCATCAATATTAACTAAGGAAAAAGCATTATCTACATATTTTGTTGCTGAGAGCTTATTACCCAAAAGAACTGTTGCTCCACGATATTGAGCTTGAGTTACCTTATTATTCGTATATTCATCATAAGATGCTCTAAAATCACCAATATTAGTTTTATACAACCCATAACCATGATAATTAAATTCACTATCAACATTAGAAACAGCAACCGAATAATCTAAACCGTTTTGCAACAAGCTATTTTCAGAATAACTTAATACAGTTTCACCATTATCCGTACTATGCTCTAAATCAATATTCCCTCTATCACCCCAATTGTAACTAAAGACAATATTAAAACTATCATCACCATCTTCAAAATTTTTAAAATAATTTAAACTTGTATACAAATTTTTAGTTAATAGTTTCTGAACACCCATATTTATAATTTTACTATCAACCGATTCAAAACCATCAACTTTATAGTTTTTATTATCAACATAACTCAAATTAAAACCATCAACAAATCTGAGATTAGAGAAGTTTATATAAGCCAGATTAGATATTTTAGTATTAAAATCATATTCATCAAAACCTAACTGTTGAAACTTTTCAGTATAATAATGACTATTTAAACCAAAAGACCAAGTTCCAAAATTTCTGCTCACTGAAGCAGAAGCTGCATGCCCAATATCTCCATTATAATCACTCACGGCATATGCAGTATCAAGTAAAACAAACTTACTTACACCTTGAGTCCACATAAAGCTTATATTACTCACATCTTTTGAGTAAGTTGCATCAAATCCCAAGGTTGTACTTGCAGCAACCCCTCGACGGAAAAATACTTTTGAAAAGAAATCACGATAATCACTATCATCTTCATCATAGTTATATCTTAACTTACCTAAAGAAATATCGTATTCATTTAAACCCACACGCAGTAATTGACTACTAATATAAATAGGGAAACTCTGTACGGTCTGATTTCCCAGAATATCTTGTACAACAACCCTCGCCTCACCTGCTTGGTCAATCGTTGCTCCACTTTGTAAAGAATAATTACCTGGTGTTATCGACTGTTTATATAAGTTTACGCCATTAATATATAAATCTACGGTTGATGGTAATGCAGCACTTCCTTGTAAAGTTGGCATATTCCAATATACAAAATCTGGACGATCTGTATAGTTTGTACCGAAACTGATCCCACCATATCGGAATGAATTTGTTAACGAGTTATAGACACTCGTATTATCCCCAATTCTTAATTTTAAATATTTTTCAGGAAATTCAAGTTCAAACAATGAACTGACACGTAAAAACTGCTTTTCCCCTACATCTGGTGAATCTTTATATAAAATTGCATTATTGAATAACCAGTAATCTTTAAATACCCCAATTTCTGAATAGGCATTAAAATCATTCGAAAAGTCATCTTTAGAATAAAAGAAATCATAATTAATGAACCCCCCAAAATTTGCTCTTGCTGGGGTAACAACTATACTCTCATAATTATTATCTTTAAAATAAGATGCAGGTAAGTCAATTTTAATTACCTGAAGTGCATCATCTTTTTGAAATTTTATATCGGAACCATGCATTAAACAGAAACCATCTTGACCATGGTTCTTTACAAATTTGGAAGGATCAACACCTAATTCGTTTAATGTTTTACATTCTATATATTCACCATCCTTAGTGACTAATAGTACTGTTTCAATATTCCGATCTACGCCATTTAACCAAACATTTACAATTAGTGCCCCTGCATCCCTTTCTGCTAATGAATCAACATTTGCTTGCGCTATCCCGACTGCACTAAAAAAAACAAGAACAACTCTAAAACATTTCATAGAATCACCCTCAGAGATTTAATATTCTAATAAATCTCCATCTTTATCAGTTTTAATTTTCACTTTTATTTTATCATTTGGTTTCTTAGATAAATTACCCAAATCAAATGTATATTTTTGTCCAACAAGTAAATATCGATTAAAGCTTTTCTGCAACAATTCCTTGTTCTGGCTATCTACCAATCGAATATCTGTAATTTGTACATGTGATTTTGCAATATTTTGAATATCGACCATCATATTATTATTTATCGTTTTAAGTTTTACATCAAGATTAGTTTTATCTTGTTTACCTACAAATAAAGGTAATGAAAAGTTAAACTGAAAATTTATTGCCTCATCATCTGCTACTGGGGTAACTTCATTAAAAATAACGCGCCAAGTTTTTTCACGATCTAGCTCATTCCCTGTAAAGGGTTGACTAAACCCAACACGAACAATTTGTTTACTTTCAGGTTTTAACTCAAAAATCTTAGGATTGAATAAAATGTTCTTTTCTTCTTCAAGGACATCCTCTCCTTTTTCATTTTGGCTCCATTTCACAGCAGACAACTCAAAAATTTTAGAACGATCAAAATCAGAACTTTCCACAATGACTGTGGTACTTCTCTGTTGCTTATTTTTATCACCTAAATAAAGTTGTACTGGTGTAAACTTAATTCCCGCAAATAAAAAATTACTTAAGCTACTTAAAATTAAGAATAAAATTATTTTTCTCATATTTATTCCCTTTTAAAATTATTATAGTGGTGCATGTTATGCACATACACCACTATTCCCTATTTTTATTTAGAATGCAACCGCTACTTTATAGGTTCCTTTATAGGTACCCCAATGTGCCATGTCAGACACTGCACTTACAGTTTCTGCTTTCACTGTAAATGTTCTTGTTGATGAGGTATAAGGAAGTACTGCCCCAGTGTAATTAAATAAACCAAGTTTAGTATCAACATTCACTGGAATTTTTTGCGAAGCATCTATTTCATTATCTAAGGTAGATGGTTTAGTGATGTTGAGGCTATATGGCGCATTTGCACGGACATCGAAACCAGATTGTCCACTCCATTTACCACCAATAAGATTTTTTTGCATTACGATTTTTGATTTATCGACATCTAAATCACAATGTTTTTCAACAAATAATTCAATATCAATTTTACCATCACATTTGGTTCCACATCCGTCACGACCTGGATGATGATATCCACCATCACCACCTTTTGCAGCCTCCTCACCATCCGCTAAAACTACTGTCGAACACATACCTAAAATTAATGCTGCCAATGCAGTTTTCACTTGTAATTTCATGGCCCTATCTCCCAGTTTCTTTATTCTTTAAAAAATACATTATTTAAAAACAGCAACTTACATAGGATCACTTGTTATTCTTGAGCCTTTTTCGTAAGTGCATAGTTATCATATTCAATTTCAAAAGGAGCAACTTATATCGTGTTAAATCACGTGAATATTATTATTTTAAACCTAATTCCCAATACAAATTAACATGGCTGTTTTTCAGTTAAATATAAAAAAATGGTGATATTAGTTTTTCTTATTAAACTTTTAATTAAAAGTTCATTTTTCTGATATGAAAAAATAAGTTCATGATTAATAAAAATTTTATATTATTTTTAAATTTACATAATATTACAACAACTTACCTATTACTTACAAAATAATTCATTTTTATGAATCAAATCACATTTTTTATAAAAAACAATAATTAAGATGCAAAATATACCAACAAAAAGATAAATTACACAAATTCCAATATTTATGCTAATAAAGCAAAATCACCAATTATTTAATTAATCTTACAAATCAACTTGTTAGTTTTTAACATTGAATTTACACATACTATGTTCGATATTTTTACCAATATCAGATAAAAAGCTAAACATCAGCTTAAAGATGCAATTTGTTTACCTATCACTTGTAATTTTCATTATTTATACACTTTTATAATCCTCCTCTTTCAAATCATAAGAACGAATTTAATTCAGCACAAAACTCAAATGAACAACTTTTTCCTGTGAAAAATAAACCCTATTTTGCAGGGTTTTAACATTCAGCGTGCAGTATTATCAAGAGAATTATTAGCTCCATTTATCCATCATATTATTTCATGCTTTCTCAGTGACCAACTTTCAATATCCACATCAACACGATGTAAAACAGCCTTACTGGATCGACAATGTGCTTTTAATACGTCAATGCTATCCACTGAGTCAACAGGTCTTTGTGTTCTATTCTGCTGTTTCTTTCGTTGATCCCTATAGCAATTTTCACCTATATAGACTTCAACAAAAGCCTCTTTGGGTATTTCATGTAAATAGATTGGTCTTGTTTCTAATTGCAATCTCTTCCAAGCCTGACCATCTATTATTTGTTCTTTTTTACTCGAATAGTGATATGTAAAATTTGCACTGCTGATATTTTTAACAATACGCACCTCTTCCTCATAAGCCCAACATAAAGACTTATATAAAAATGCATGCTTTAAAAACCTTTCGTATTTTTGTCAATTCATAATTGATGAGTCACCTATTGCCATTAAACCCTCATGACTAATCTCATTTGTAGATTTAGGTGCTGTATTTACATAAATGATCTCTCCTCGATGCGCTGGAATAATATATTGTTCAGCATGTTCAAAACCTGCTTTTCAGTATTAATTCCAATTACCCCCTTCTAACTATTTCTATAATATGACCACATCAGCAGGTTTAATGGTGCACGAGTAAGTGAAAGAACAGCTATTTTCTTGATAAGCGATTACGGCATGCTCTAAAACGAACAGTTTGAGAAATATCACTTTCTGTTAGACCCAATGCAGTAGCCTCGAATGGATCATTAAAATCCTCTAAATGAAAAAATCTAAAGCACCAGTTTCTAAAATTTTTAAACCCACTTCAAAACTGACATATTTATATAAAATCATGATTCTTTTCCAAATAATAAATCTGCGAAAGCATAATTTTTACAGCATATAAATCAGCTAGATCAGAAACTTGGTCCTTTTCTTTATCTACGCTCTAAATCTAAGGCATAAAAAAAGAGGAAAGCATTGCTTTCCTCTTTGTGTAAAGTACAGAACCTTAGTTCTTTTCTTTATCTACGATCTTGTTCGCTTGAATCCAAGGCATCATCGCACGTAACTTACCACCTGTTACTTCAATGCCATGCGCTGCGTTTTGACGACGACGAGCAGTCATTGATGGGTAGTTCAACGCACCTTCGTTAATGAACATCTTCGCGTATTCACCAGATTGGATACGTTTAAGTGCATTACGCATCGCTTCACGAGACTGTTCGTTAATTACTTCAGTACCAGTTACATATTCGCCATACTCAGCATTGTTTGATACTGAATAGTTCATGTCCGCGATACCGCCTTCAAACATCAAGTCAACGATTAACTTAAGTTCGTGCAAGCATTCGAAGTAAGCCATTTCAGGCGCATAACCCGCTTCAACCAAAGTTTCGAAGCCCATTTTAACCAATTCAACTGCACCACCACAAAGAACTGCTTGCTCACCGAATAAGTCAGTTTCAGTTTCTTCACGGAATGAAGTCTCGATAATACCCGTACGACCACCACCTACGCCTGAAGCATAAGAAAGTGCTAGGTTACGTGCATTACCAGATGCATCTTGATGAATTGCGATTAAGTCAGGAACACCTGAACCACGTTGGTATTCAGAACGTACAGTATGACCTGGTGCTTTTGGAGCAACCATGATTACATCAAGGTCAGCACGTGGAACAACTTGGTTATAAAGTACAGAGAAACCATGAGCAAATGCTAATGTCGCGCCTTGTTTGATGTTTGGCTCAATCACGTCACGGTAAAGTTGTGATTGGAACTCATCTGGAGTCAAGATCATGACTACGTCAGCTTGTGCTACAGCAGCAGGAACTTCAGCAACTTTAAGACCCGAATTTTCAGCTTTTTTCCAAGAAGTAGAACCTGCGCGTAAACCAACAGTTACGTCTACACCAGAATCTTTAAGATTAAGCGCGTGTGCGTGACCTTGTGAACCGTAACCAATGATCGCTACTTTCTTAGATTGGATGATAGATAAGTCGCAGTCTTTATCGTAAAAAATTTGCATTGCTGTCTCCGCTAAAATGCTTGATATTCTGTAATTCCATCAAGAGATTTGTTTTTGATGAAATCCTCCTCTTTTCTCAAAAGGAGGTTGAATCGTGTTAAATAATTAAATGGTTAAAACTTTTTCGCCACGCGCGATGCCTGAAACACCAGAGCGTACAACTTCAAGAATGGTATTCTCTGCTAGAGCATCAATAAAACCATCAATTTTTTCAGTCGTACCCGCGATTTGAATGGTATAAGTCGTTGGGGTGACATCAACAATTTGCGCACGGAAAATGTCCGCAGTTCGTTTAATTTCAGCACGCGCCGAACCGAGTGATTTGACTTTAATCAACATCAATTCACGCTCAATGTGCGCACCTTCAGACAAATCAACCACTTTCACCACTTCAACCAATTTGTTGAGTTGTTTGGTGATTTGTTCAATTTTATGGTCATCACCATAAGTCGTTAATGTCAAACGAGATAAGGTCGGGTCTTCAGTTGGCGCAACGTTTAAGGTCTCAATGTTATAATTACGTTGAGAAAATAAACCCACCAAACGAGAAAGCGCACCAGCTTCGTTTTCTACAAGGACAGAGATAATATGTCTCATGACGTGCGCTCCCCTTTACCTAACCACATATCTTTCATCGACTGACCCGCAATAAGCATTGGATAAACATGCTCGGTACGGTCAACCATGACATTAATAAATACGCATTTATCGTTAATCGCCATTGCTTCAGCAAGCTTCGACTCTAACTCATCCGCATGGTCAATTTGGATACCAACGTGACCATACGCTTCCATCAACTTAGAAAAATCAGGCAGCGACTCTACATAAGAACTTGAATGACGCCCTTCATAGTTCATGTCTTGCCATTGTTTTACCATACCCAAAGCGCGGTTATTCAAGCAGAGAATTTTTACATTTAAGCCATATTGCTTACAGGTAGAAAGTTCTTGAATACACATCTGAATTGATGCTTCGCCCGTAATACACACCACTTGCTGGTCTGGGAAGGCTAATTTGGCTGCCATTGCATAAGGCAAGCCCACACCCATCGTCCCTAAACCACCCGAGTTAATCCATTGACGTGGACGTGTGTATTTATAGTAAAGCGCACCAAACATCTGATGCTGACCAACATCCGACGTAATAATCGCTTGGCTATTGGTAATTTTATCCAATGCTTCAACTACTTGCTGTGGCTTCATTGAACCATCGGTTGGTTTGTCATAATTCAAACCATGTACTTTGCGCCATTCATTGATTTGCGACCACCAAGCTGCAATCACTTCAGGATTTGGCTTAGACACATTCATTTGTTTTAGCTGTGCCAACATTTCCTGAAGAACAGGCTCTACCGCACCCACAATTGGAATATGCGCAATAATGGTTTTTGAAATCGTCGCTGGGTCGATATCAATATGAATGACTTTGGCATTTGGACAGAATTTTGCAGGATTATTGGTTACGCGGTCATCAAAGCGCGCGCCTACACACAAAATCACATCCGCATTGTGCATGGTCATATTCGCTTCATACGTACCATGCATGCCCAACATTCCGATGAACTGCTCATCATTGCCCGGGAAAGCACCTAGACCCATTAAAGTATTGGTCACTGGATAGCCCAGTAAGTGTGCCAATTCAGTTAATAAAGCTGATGCATTACCTTGAACGACACCACCACCTGTATAAATGACAGGACGTTTCGCATTAATCAGTTCATCAATCGCTTTACGAATTTGACCAGAGTGACCACGATGCGGTGGTTGATAAGAACGCATCTTCACTTTTTCTGGATATTCGTAGGCAAACTTTTCTGCTGGGTTGGTTGCATCTTTCGGAATATCAACGACAACTGGGCCTGGACGACCAGAAGCTGCGATATAGAATGCTTTTTTGATAATTGCAGGAATTTCACTCGCATGACGCACTTGGAAACTGTGTTTCACGATTGGACGTGAAATACCGACCATGTCTGTTTCTTGGAATGCATCTTCCCCAATTAAATGCGAAGCCACCTGACCAGACAAAATCACCATTGGGATTGAGTCCATATAAGCAGTTGCAATTGGAGTAACGGTATTGGTTGCGCCTGGGCCTGAAGTGACCAGTACTACACCCGTTTTACCCGTAACGCGCGAATAGGCATCTGCCATATGACCAGCAGCTTGCTCATGACGTACGAGATAATGATTGATTTTGTCTTGTTGAAAAAGCGCATCGTAAATGTGTAAAACTGCGCCGCCTGGGTATCCAAAAACATGTTCAACGCCTTCGTCCGCTAATGCGCGAACAAGCATTTCACCACCAGATAAAAGTTCCAACGTGATTCACCCTAATCTTTTATCACCGCTTGATGGGAGACATCAGCAGTGTTCATTCATTAATTGTCTGCACTGTTATAGCACACATATTTCATAGTTTTCATGGCAATAGGAAAAAAATCCGATCCGTTTGCTGTTTGAGCAATATGGGATCTAAAACATGTTGGGATAAACATATTTTTATTTGCTTTGTTCACCATCTCGGCTAGAGATGACGCCCATTGCATGACGTAACACTTCTTCGAAGGGTGATCGAGAGAAGGCACATAAAACTAAAGACAGCATTTTTCTTGTTTAATCCCGTATTGTCAAGTTGAAAAATCAGCTTTTTTTTGATTATTTACAGACCGTTTATTTTTTAAACAAAATGTGGTTTTTTGTGCACTCAATCAAGCATTCAATAAATTATGTAGAATCTTCACTAAATCCCACCTATCTCTATAATTTATCGACATTAAATGTATATATTTTTAAACGTTTAAACACTAGAATTGCTTGTTCATATAGAAAATCAACCTATACTATTTTGCACACGTCATCTTCTGTTCTGGAATCTATAAATTTACTTTTACGACGACTTTACAGACAAAACATCTTCGCAGAGAAATAAAACAGGACAAAATCTTATGTCACTTCCATTTCATTTGATCAGCAGTGTAGCGTTCACTTGTGCCTTGTTATATTCGAGTACATCACTTTGGGCTAAAGATTATTACAAATGGGTTGATGCGAATGGCTCAACGCATTACACCACTACACCCCCACCGAAAAGTGCGCAAAAAAAAGGGAAAATTCAAACTTATGGTTGGACAAATTCATCATCATCTCAATCAACAACTGAAGCTGAGCCAATAGCAAAAGAAGCTGCTAAAACCGCTCAACAAGCTGTTGCAGAAAAAACTACACCAGCAGTCTCAACAACGCCATCTCTTCCATCAGCAGCGACTCCAACTCCCCCACCAATGGTGCCTGAATCTAACAAGAGAACCCCTTTAAAAGACGACTAATTACCATTTTTTCTGATCTTCAAATGAGCGAATCAGATGATAACTTTAGTCATCATCTGATTCGCTCAAGCATGTATTCAATAGAATGATTGCCGTACACGTACAAAAAACAATGCACGAATATAGAAAGGAAAAACAAACATATCTATACAGCGATATATTTAGCGCTCTCACCCAAACAAGGTTAAAGGCCTGCATTGAATCAGCCTTTTCACAAAAGAAAGAGAAATTAACCAATTCAAAAAACTCATCCTATTAAATAGATATTTGAGAAATTTTGGTTGTGCATATTGCAAGATAAAACCCCATCTAAAAACTGACATTGCACCCAATTTTGCGCTATGCTGTGCAGCAAACTTTTAACCGTTGTTCCTAAATACGTTTATGACTACTCATATTGACCCTGAATATCAAGCTAGTGCGATTGAACCCTCTGTCCAACAAGACTGGGAAAATCGTAAAGTCTTTAAAGTTGCCGACACTGTCGAAGGTCCTCATCGTTACATTCTGTCGATGTTCCCTTACCCAAGTGGCAAGCTGCATATGGGTCATGTGCGTAACTATACCATTGGTGACGTCATTAGCCGTTTCCACCGTTTAAAAGGCGAAACTGTATTACAACCAATGGGTTGGGATGCGTTTGGTTTACCTGCTGAAAATGCGGCGATTGCCCACCAAGTTGCACCTGCAAAATGGACTTTTGAAAACATCGCTTATATGCGTGACCAATTAAAAAAATTGGGCTTGTCTGTAGACTGGGATCGTGAATTTGCAACCTGCACACCAGAATACTACCATTGGGAACAATGGTTATTTGTTCAGCTTTATAAAAAAGGCCTGATCTACCGTAAACTTTCAACCGTAAACTGGGATCCGGTTGACCAAACAGTTTTGGCAAACGAACAAGTTGAAAATGGTCGTGGCTGGCGCTCAGGTGCATTGGTTGAAAAACGTGATATTCCAATGTACTACTTCCGCATCACCGACTATGCGCAAGAATTGTTAGACGATTTAGATACCTTAAAAGATGGTTGGCCACAACAAGTCTTGACCATGCAACGTAACTGGATTGGTCGTTCTACAGGAATGGAAATTACGTTCCCTTCTGCGAACACTGAAATCTATGCTGACGGCTTAACTGTTTATACAACACGTGCTGACACGCTTATGGGTGTGACTTATGTTGCTGTTGCAGCAGAACACCCGCTTGCGCTTAAAGCTGCTGAAAATAACCCTGAATTGGCTGCATTCATCGAAGAATGTCGCATGGGTTCAGTGGCTGAAGCGGACTTGGCAACAGCCGAGAAAAAAGGCATGGCAACAGGCTTGTTTGTAAAACACCCTGTAACTGGTGAAGAGCTTCCTGTCTGGATTGCAAACTACGTATTAATGTCTTATGGCTCTGGCGCTGTTATGGCTGTGCCTGCACATGACGAACGTGATTTTGAATTTGCTAACAAGTTCAACTTATCAATCAAACAAGTGATTGATGCTAAAGGCGCTGACGATGCAGACTACTCTGCAACCCAGTGGCAAGAATGGTATGGCTCAAAAGAAGGTAAACTGGTTAACTCTGGCGAGTTCGACGGTTTAGCATTCCAAGCTGCGTTTGATGCTTTCCTTGCAAAATTAGAACCACAAGCTTTAGCAAACTCAAAAGTTCAATTCCGTTTACGTGACTGGGGTGTATCTCGTCAACGTTACTGGGGTTGTCCAATTCCAATGATTAACTGTGATACTTGTGGTCAAGTCACAGTGCCTGAAGATCAACTTCCTGTTGTATTACCAACTGACGTGGTGCCAGATGGTTCAGGCAACCCGCTTAATAAAATGCCTGAATTCTATGAAACTAAATGTCCTTGTTGTGGCGGCGATGCACGTCGTGAAACCGATACTTTAGATACTTTCGTAGAGTCATCTTGGTACTATGCACGTTATGCTTCTCCAGACTTTACTGGCGGCTTGGTAAAACCAGAAGCAGCGCAATCTTGGTTACCAGTCAATCAATACATTGGTGGTGTTGAACACGCGATTCTGCATTTATTGTATGCACGTTTCTTCCACAAATTAATGCGTGACGAAGGCGTTGTACAAGGTAATGAGCCATTTACCAACTTGCTCACTCAAGGCATGGTGCTTGCAGATACGTTCTACCGTGAAGCAGAAAATGGTAAGAAAACTTGGTTTAACCCGGCTGATATTGAGTTAGAACGCGATGAAAAAGGTCGTATTCTTTCTGCGAAATACTCAGGTGATGGTCAAGAAGTTGTCATCGGCGGACAAGAAAAAATGTCTAAGTCGAAAAACAACGGGATTGACCCGCAAGCGATTATTGACCAGTACGGCGCTGATACAGCACGTGTATTCATGATGTTTGCTGCACCACCAGATCAGTCATTAGAATGGTCGGATGCAGGTGTGGAAGGTGCAAACCGTTTCTTGAAACGTGTTTGGCGTTTGACGACTGGTTTCCTTGAAAAAGGTCATCAAGCCACTGCAATTGATACAGCAACGCTGTCGAAAGATGCGCAAGACTTACGTCGTAAAACGCATGAGACCATTCAAAAAGTGGGTGATGACATCGAACGTCGTCATGCGTTTAATACGGCAATTGCAGCATTGATGGAATTACTCAATGCCAGCAACAAGTTCGAAGCGAAAGATGATAACGATGTTGCGGTAGCACGTGAAGCCATCATCACCTTGTTGACTTTACTTGCACCATTTGCCCCACATTTAAGTCAAACTTTATTGACTCAGTTTGGGATTGAATTGACACAAAGCCTATTCCCTGTTGTCGATGAATCTGCATTAACGCGCAATACGCAAACGATTGTGGTACAAATCAATGGTAAATTGCGTGGCAAATTAGAAGTGTCTGTGGATACATCAAAAGATGAATTATTGGCACTTGCGAAAGCCTTACCAGAAGTACAACAATTCTTAACAGGTCCAACCAAGAAAGAAATTGTGGTTCCAAATAAATTAGTGAATTTGGTGGTTTAACTTAATCTCCCCTAACCCCTCTTTCAAAAAGAGGGGGAAACGAAAAGGAATAAACAAAACCCAAACAAAGCCCGTTTTAATTTAACGGGCTTTGCTACTAAAATCAGATCAGTCCAATCAATTTGTATTACCCTGCTGAGTCAGCATTTACAGAGGAAAACACATGCATTTAGGCAAACGTTTCGCAACTCTTATTTTAACTTGCGGTCTAGGTGCAGGTTTAATCGGCTGTGGTTTTCATTTGAAAGGAACCCAACCTTCTGCGAATCCAGTGGCATATGCACAGATGAGTTTATCTTTGCCTAAAGACACGGAAGAATTAGAAGAAAAATTATCTATTTATTTAGGTGCTGCCAATGTTCAACTCAGTAACAGCCCCAATGCTTACCGTTTACATGTGTATAGTTATACGCCTGTTCGCCAAGAGCTACGTGGTAAACTGATTGAAACCTTACTGCGCTTGAATGTCACCTTCCGTATTGAAGATGCTCAAGGCAATCCTGTGACTGAAATGCGTACCGTGACTGCATCACGTAGCTACCAATATAATTTGGCAACGGTCAACACCGATGACCAAGAAGAAAAATTCTTAAAAGATGTGCTTGTAGATGATGTTGCACAACAAATTGTGCGCCAAATTTCATCGAATCGGTTACCTAAAGTTACTACTACAACAACACAACCTTAATTGTTATGAAACTCGACTATTTGCAGGCCCTTAAACGCATTCCAGAAGCACGTGGTGCATGGGTGCTGCATGGTCAAGAACCGCTGCTCGAACAGAATCTACTCGATGCCTTTCGTAAAAGCTGGCATGAACAAAATATTGAACGTCAACGCTATGACATATCCAATGTGAGCGATTGGAAAACGGTTTTCAATGCCTTGAACAGTTTGTCTTTATTCTCTACGCAACTCGCAATTGAGGTGCATGGCAACATCAAACCTGATGCCAATGGCATTAAATTACTCACCCAATATCTGCAACACAATGAACAGAATTTATTGTTGATTGTGATGCCGAAGCAAGACAGCAGCAGTTTAAAATCTGGCTTCTTTAAAGTGATTGATGCCAATGGAGTAAATGTCAACTTAACTGCCCATTACCCACAAGATCGACAACGGATTTTGGCGGTTGAAGCGGAAAAACTTGGAATTGAATTGGCCAATAATGCATGGCAATGGCTTGAACAGCATCACGAGCATAATTTACTGGCAGCAAAGAACAGCCTAATGCGGGTACGGGATACTTTTCCTGATTTAGCACAAATTGGTATAGAACAACTTTTTGCCTGCTTACAAGACCAATCACGGTATAGCACCTTTGATTTAAGTGATGCCTTACTCGAAGGTAACTTTGCTCAAGCCGTGAAAATTTACCAATATCTATTGGCTTCGGGCGAACCGATGAGTTTATTGCTATGGAGCATTAGCAAAGAGATGCGCCTTTTGATGCAGCTTTTTGAGCAACCGCAAAATGCCTTGCAACTCGGGATATGGAAAACCAAAGTCAGCCTTTACCAACAAGCCTTACGCCGCCTCAATCCAAAACAATTCCTCACGTGGCCTACACTTTTATTAAGAATAGATGCATCAATTAAAGGTTTGGGTCAGGAAAACCCTGAACAACTGATTCTACAAGCAATTGCGATGCTCTGCGGACGGCAGCTTTTTCACTAATCTCGCTCTTTTTAGTATGTCGACCTGTTGAAATACCATCAGCAAATTGGGGTGTTTTACATAATACTGATGAAATGTCGGTTCATTGTGATTTGAAACCTATAAAAGAATAATTATCATTTATGAAATGATCAAAAATCCACGATTTATCCGCATTTAACTTTTATACTATATATGATTGTTTTTTACTCCTTGACTCCTATGCCAAAAATAAAATCTTTTAAAATTATTATCGTACTGCTCTGTATTGCTTTACTCGCTTATTTGGCTTGGAGCTATTTCAAACCCAAACAAGAACAACCACAATATATTACCGAAAGCGTGACACGCGGTGATCTTGAAAATACTGTATTGGCAACAGGAACTTTAGATGCGACCAAACTGGTCAGTGTCGGTGCGCAGGTGTCAGGGCAAGTACAAAAAATGTATGTACAGTTAGGCGATGAAGTCAAACAAGGGCAACTGATTGCGCAAATTGATTCCACCACACAAGAAAATAGCTTTAAAACGGCTGAAGCCAACATCAAAAATTTAGAAGCTCAACGCTTACAACAAGAAGCCAATCTCAATGAGGCACATCTGGCATATAAGCGTCAACAACAAATGTTTGCTCAAGATGCAACCTCTAAAGCGGAACTTGAGTCTGCGGAAGCAAGCTTTAAAACTGCACAAGCACAAATTAAAGCCATTGATGCACAGATTGAATCTGCAAAAGTCACCAAATCTACAGCGCAAACCAACATCGGTTATACCCGTATTCTGGCACCAACTGATGGAACAGTGGTTGCGATTGTGACCGAAGAAGGTCAAACCGTAAATGCCAATCAAAGTGCACCGACCATTGTCAAAATTGCCAAATTACAAAATATGACCATTAAGGCACAAGTCAGTGAAGCCGACATTATGAAAGTCGAAAAAGGCCAACAGGTTTACTTCACGACTTTGGGTGATGACAGCAAACGTTATGCCACCCTTCGTCAGATTGAACCTGCGCCCGACTCGATTAGTAGTGACAGCAGTACCAGTACCTCAAGCTCATCAAGTACAGCCATTTACTACAATGCTTTATTTGATGTGCCAAACCATGATGGCAAACTGCGTATTGATATGACCGCACAAGTCTATATTGTGCTCGATTCTGCACAGAATGCACTTCTGCTTCCTTCTTCAGCCATTTCTAATCGCCCTGCAAACAATAAGCAAAATAGTGCTGCCAAGGCACAAGCAGCATCCGCTGTTGAAAGCAAACCTGACTCAGACCGTACACAAGCGCCTAAGCTTGAACGTCTGAATTTAACCCCTGCCCAGCAACAACTGATTAAACAAGGTAAAGCCAGCTTAAGTGTGGTCCGTGTATTACAAGCCGATGGTTCAGCACAACCGAAACAGGTCCTGATCGGGATTAATAACCGTGTGAATGCACAAGTTTTGGCAGGTCTAAAAGAAAATGATCAAGTGGTGATTGCAGACAGTTCTGATACCTCAGCGGCCTCAGCCAACAGCAGCAATAAACGTCGTAATGGTCCACCAATGGGAATGTAAGCATGACAAAAAAAGCATTGCTTGAAGTCAGCAATTTGGTACGAGAATTCCCTGCTGGTGAAAGTACTGTCCAAATTCTCAAAGGGATTGATCTGACCATTTACGAAGGCGAACTGGTTGCGATTGTCGGTCAATCAGGTTCGGGTAAATCGACTTTAATGAATATTCTCGGTTGCCTAGATCGTCCTACCTCAGGCAGCTATCTGGTCAAAGGTAGAGAAACTGGGCAACTCGAACCCGATCAATTGGCTGAACTACGTCGTGAGTATTTCGGATTCATTTTTCAGCGCTACCATTTACTCGGTGATTTAACTGCTGAAGGCAATGTTGAAGTTCCTGCCATTTATGCAGGCATTACACCTTATGCACGTAAACAACGGGCAACCGCCTTACTCACGGAACTTGGACTAGGCAATAAAACCCAGAACCGTCCAAGTCAACTTTCAGGAGGACAGCAACAGCGGGTGTCTATTGCACGTGCACTCATGAATGGTGGTGATGTGATCCTTGCCGATGAACCAACAGGTGCTTTGGACTCACACAGCGGTGTTGAAGTCATGCGAATTCTGCGTGAATTAAATGCTGCTGGACACACGATTATTCTGGTCACACATGACATGCAGGTGGCTAAAAATGCCGGCCGCATTATTGAGATCAGTGATGGACAAATTATTGCTGATCGCGTCAATCAGCCTGAATATGATACTGAATTACATCATGACCCCGATGCAGAAACTGCAATTTCAGCACAGCAAGAAAAAAATAAAAGTGTTTCGGCATGGCGTTCCCTACTCGATCGCTTAGGTGAAGCCTTTCGTATGGCTATCCTGTCCATGAATGCGCATCGTATGCGCACTTTTTTGACCATGCTCGGGATTATTATCGGGATTGCCTCGGTTGTCACCGTGGTGGCATTAGGCAATGGCTCACAACAGCAGATCCTTAGTAATATTAGCAGCTTAGGAACAAACACCATTACCGTGTTCCAAGGTCGGGGTTTTGGTGATAATTCAAAAACTGCCAACTTTAAGACGCTGGTGCCCAATGATGCCGAAGCGCTCGCCACCCAGCCGTATGTCAGTGCGGTCAGTCCCATGGTGAGTTCATCTAAAACCATTCGCTATCAACAAAACGAAGCCAATGCCACCATTAACGGGGTTGGGGGTGATTACTTCACCGTTAAAGGTCTTACTTTCAAAAATGGGCAAACCTTTGATCAACGGAGTGTGCGTGACCGTACCCAAGATGTTGTGATTGACACCAATACCCAAAAGCAATTTTTTAGTGATGGCACCAATCCGATTGGACAAGTGATCTTACTCGGCAGTGTGCCTGGGCGGATTATTGGTGTCGTGGAACCCCAAACCAGTGCCATGGGTTCAGATGACACCCTGAACGTATATATGCCTTACACCACGGTCATGAGCCGTATGCTGGGTCAGACGAATGTGCGTAATATCATTGTGCAAATCAATGATCAATACTCTACCAGTGCGGCTGAAAATGCAATTGTGAACTTATTGACCTTGCGCCATGGTCAACAAGATATCTTTACCATGAACAGTGACAGTATTCGTCAAACCATTGAAAAAACTACCAGTACCATGACCTTGTTGGTCTCTGCAATTGCCGTGATTTCATTGGTGGTTGGCGGCATTGGCGTCATGAATATTATGTTGGTCTCGGTCACCGAACGGACGCAAGAGATTGGCGTACGTATGGCGGTGGGTGCACGTCAAAGCGATATTTTACAACAGTTTTTAATTGAAGCGATTTTAGTCTGCTTAATTGGTGGGGTCTTGGGGGTATTACTTTCCCTTGGCTTAGGTCAAATCATTCAGAAATTTGCCGGCGGAAATTTTGGCATTGCTTACTCAACAACTTCAATTATTGCAGCATTTGTGTGCTCGACGTTAATTGGTGTGGTATTTGGATTTTTACCTGCGAAAAATGCAGCCAAACTCGACCCTGTTGCAGCACTTGCTAGAGAATAAGGACAAATTATGCAGTTTTCATTTACACGTCTGTGTACGGCAATGCTACTCGGTAGTACTTTAGTGGGTTGTGTGGCTGTGGTTAAAACACCTTATCAAGCACCTAGTGTACAGACACCTGCTCAGTTCCAATATGGTCATGCGGCTGCACAACAACGACAGCAAGCCATCTATGCCGATCAATGGTGGACCTTATTTGGTGATACACAACTGAATCAATTAATTGATGAAGTCTTAGCAAAAAATACCGACTTGGCTGTTGCGGGTATCACCTTAAAACAAGCACGCTTACAAGCTGATTTAACGGCGAATCAGCAAAAACCGCGTGTTAGCTCCACACTATCTACTGGACATAGTTTTGATCTTAATAATGGCAGTGATGCATCAAGCGGACTCTCTACCAAAGTTGGACTCAGTTATGAATTAGATTTATTTGGTAAATTGGCACGTCAAACCGAAGCTAAAAAATGGGAAGCACTGGCGACTGAACAGGATTTGCAAGCCACAGCACAAAGCTTGGTTGGCACCACAGCCAAACTGTATTGGCAATTGGCGTATTATCATGAAAGTCTCAGCACCGCACAGCAAAGCCTTGCGACGTCGCAAAAGCTTTATGATTTAGTCAAAGCACAGTATCAAGCAGGTTCTGTTTCTGGCTTAGAGCTGACTCAAGCCGAGCAATCAGTACAAAGCCAAAAAGCCAGCCTGAGTCAAATTCAGCAAAACTTAGTCGAAACACGAACTGCGCTAGCTATCCTGCTACATATGCCTATCCAACAGTTGAATATTCAAGAACCACAGCGTTTACCGCAATTGGTATTACCTACTATTGCTGCGGGCTTACCCGCAGATATCCTGTCACGTCGTCCAGATTTAAAAGCTGCTGAATTACGCCTACGGGAAAGTCTTGCCACCAAAGATGCCACCACAGCGAGCTATTATCCTTCCATCAGCCTAACTGGAAGTTTAGGCAGCAGCAGTACCTCTTTAACGCAACTTTTGCGTAATCCGGCCCTGACTTTAGGGGCAAGTTTAAGTCTGCCGTTTTTGCAATATAACGATATGAAAAAAGATATCGCGATTAGCCAATTGGACTATGAAAAAGCCATTGTGCAATATCGTCAGAGCTTATATCAGGCCTTTGGCGATGTTGAAAATGCCTTGTCTGCGCGCAGTGAACTGGATCAGCAAGTCAAGCTACAACAGCGTAATTTAGAACTGGCAGAAAAAGCCGAACGCTTAACCGATGTGCGTTATCGTTATGGTGCAGTGGCCTTAAAGAATCTACTGGATCAACAAGAAACTACGCGTAGTGCACGTTTGACTTTGGTTAACACCAAACAAAATCAATACAACGCTTATGTCACGCTGATGCAAGCACTTGGTGGTAGTCCTATTCAGCGATTACCTAAATAAATGAAATTTAAAGACGTAAAAAAACGGCACTTAAAGTGCCGTTTTTTATCGCCGAAGCAATCAGTCATCGCCCATCAAATCAGGACTCATACCAACTGTATTGAAACCTGCATCAACATACATGATTTCACCAGTAATCCCGTTTGCCCAAGGTGAGCAAAGGAACAACGCTGCATTACCCACATCTTCAATGGTTACATTGCGTTTAAGTGGTGAAATTTTTTCATTCGCGTCTAACATCTTACGGAATGATTTAATGCCTGAAGCCGCTAAAGTACGGATTGGACCTGCTGAAATTGCGTTAACGCGAATACCTTCAGCACCCAAGCTAGACGCCAAGTAACGTACGCCTGCTTCTAAAGATGCTTTTGCCATACCCATCACGTTGTAGTTCGGCATAACACGCTCAGAACCTTGGTAAGTCAAAGTCAATAAACAACCTTGACGAGCCAATAACAATGGTTTTGCTGCACGCGCCATTGCAATAAAGCTATATGCACTGATGTCATGTGCAACACGGAAACCTTCACGATCTGTAACATCGGTAAAGTCGCCATCTAAAGTATGCGCTGGCGCAAAACCGATAGAGTGAACTACACCATCTAGACCATCCCAGTGTTTTGCCAATTCAACGAACGCTTGGTCAATTTCTGCATCCACAGCAACATCACAAGGAAACACCAATGTTGAGCCAAATTGCGCAGCAAATTCATCAACACGCTTTTTAAGTTTCTCATTCGGATAAGTAAATGCCAATTCTGCACCTTCACGATGCAATGCTTGAGCAATACCAAATGCGATCGACAACTTACTTGCAATACCTGCAATCAGAAAGCGTTTTCCCGCTAGTAGTCCTTGTGACATGTGAATCTCACTTAAAATAATTTAGGATGAATAATGCCAAGTCTGGCATCAGAACAAAATTGCAAAATGCGCCTTTTTTTCAGCAAATCACAGATTCATAACAATTCACCCTGCAAAAAGCAGGGTGAATATGGATTATGCTGAAGAAATGTTAAAAAACATCAATCAGTCATCCCCTTGAATCAAGCTCAATAAGCGCATGAATGAGTAATACATCCAAACCAAAGTCGCCAATAATGCAATCGCAGATAACCATTCCATAGACTTTGGTGCATGTTGTGCTGCACTGCTTTCAATCAAGTCAAAATCGAGAATGAGATTTAAAGATGCAATCACCGCCACAAAAGCAGCAAAACCAATACCTAACCAGTTACTTTCAAAGATATACGGCACACTTGAACCAAAGGCTAAACGCATGATGAGTTGCACCACAAACACGATTGCAATGGCAATGCTGGCAGAAAGTACAACAGATTTAAATTTTTCTGTGGCACGCACAATTTGTAAACGATACAAAGTAAACATCACCAAGGTCGTTACAAAGGTCGCCAATAAGGCCTGCAACGGTACACCTGGGAATTTCAATTGGAAAATAACCGAAATCCCCCCTAAAAAGGCACCTTCAAAAAACGCATAAGGAATGGCGAGAATTTTCGCGGTATCTGGTTTAAAAGTCGTAATGAGCGCCAAAATCAATCCACCAATCGCACCGACAATTGCAGCGCTATAGGCAATAGAAATATTTAAGGTCATAAAGCTGTAGAAGAAAATACCTAAACCCAGTACCGCGGCAATTAAAGTCAACAATACAGACTTTTGAATCGCACCTTGAACGGTCATCGGCTGACTGTAATCCGCGTAAACTTCGACGCGATTGAGTATCGGATTATTACTTTGCATATTTAAACTCTTTTTATAATTTAAAATGAATAAAAACAAAAATTTGTACTTTTCTTTAGATCAACTTAAAGCCGTACACCCTCTAGTTTGATGTAGAAAATATAACCTAAAAATGTGACAGACTAAAATAAAAATGGGGTTAAACACCCCATTTTCAGCCAATATCGATTTAGTCTTTATTCATGATAAAGAAGTATTCACGGTAATATTTCAATTCTGCAATCGAATCACGAATATCATCCATGGCCAAATGCGAGGCATTTTTCTTTAGCCCACTCATAATTTCTGGACGCCAGCGTTTCGCCAATTCTTTCACTGAAGATACGTCCAAGTTACGGTAATGGAAGTATTGTTCCATTTCGGGCATTAAACGATGTAAGAAACGGCGATCCTGACAAATCGAGTTACCACACATTGGCGAGCTCTTTGGATTAACCCATTTTTTTAAGAACTCAATGGTTTGCTGCTCAGCATCTCGCGCTGTCAATTTACTACGACGCACGCGTTCAATCAGACCCGACTGACCATGTTGACGGGTATTCCACTCATCCATGGCATTCAGGATTAAATCCGATTGATGCACAGCCAATACTGGACCTTCCGCCAAAATATTCAAATGATCATCGGTCACAATCGTTGCAACTTCAATAATTTGGTCGTTATCGGTATCGAGACCTGTCATTTCAAGGTCAATCCAGATGAGGCGTGTATCAGGCGTGCTGCTCATAAATGTGCAATCTTATTGGCTGTAAAAACATTTATAGTAGCAAATTAATACCCTGAATGCTGTAATTCATCCCCCGCTTCATGCTATTTTTGCCATCTTGAATTCATGGTTTTTAGGATATGAATGGCTTTAATTCGTAAACGTCGCTTAACTGAACAGCAGCAGCGTCGTATTCAGAAACAGCAGAAAACACGTCAAGAAGAAATTGACACCTCAAATGATCTGGAAGGGTTGGTGGTTCAACACTACGGTCGCCAACTTGAGGTGCAAGCCTTGTCAGTGCCAGACATGCATCCTGAAAAACCAAATGTACAAGATGGTGAACCAGAACCGTTTTGGAAACCGATTGAATTGGACAGTATTTGGCGTTGTCATACGCGTACCAATCTTGAATTACTGGTGACGGGTGATCGGGTTAAATGGCAAGCTGACCCGAATACAGGTTTAGGTATTATTACCGCCATCCATCCGCGTCGTTCCTTACTGACCCGTCCTGACCGTTATCATAAAGTGAAGCCTGTCGCGGCCAATATCAGTTTGATTGTGATTGTGTTTTCCCCTTTACCAGAACCTGCACCCACATTAATTGACCGTTATTTGGTGGCATGTGCCGATGCCGACATTCCAGCCTTATTGGTCCTGAATAAAACCGACTTACTCAAAGAAAATGATCCAATTCTAGATATACTCAAGGAATATAAAGATTTGGGTTATGAAGTGATGCAATGCCAATCTACAGGTGATCTCAGTGCTTTAGCACAGCGCCTTGAAGGTGAAACGGTGGCTTTTGTTGGACAGTCTGGGGTGGGTAAAAGTTCATTAATTAATACCATGGTGCCAAATGCCGCACAAAAGACCAATATTATTTCTGAAAACTCGGCTTTAGGTCAGCACACCACCACCTCAACGCGTTTAATTTCTTTTGGACAAAGTGCATCACTGATCGACTCGCCAGGCATTCGTGAATTTGGTTTATGGCATCTGACCACTGAAAAAGTGCAACAAGGCTTCCCTGAAATTCAAAATCAGTTGGGCTATTGTCAGTTCCGTAACTGTACCCATAAACATGAAAAACAGTGTGCACTGCGTGTAGCTGCCAGTAATGGTGAAATTTTACCCCGTCGTTTAGACAGTTTTTTACGTTTAATGGATGAAATTGCTGAAGCCCAGCAAAAAAATTAGACTTTCTGTCTGTCCTCCCCTTGAAGCGGTGATTTTGATCACCATATTTATGAGCTATACTCTAGGCAATTTTGAATTGTAATTAGGTGATTTGTGGAACGTTGGTTGGAATTTATGGGGAATCACCCCTTCTTATTTGGAACACTTGGGGCATTAGTGGTGTTGTTCTTCGTTTTAGAAGGTCAGCGCAACGGTCGCAAAATCTCTCCACAATCTTTAGGTATTTTAGTGAAAGCGAAAAATGCCATGTTGATTGATTTACGTGATGCAAAAGACTTCCGTGAAGGTCATATCAGTGGCAGCCGTAACATTCCCTACAGCCAAATTACAAGCCATGTTGAAGAGTTAAAAGCTGCGGAGCGTCCATTGGTGTTTATTTGTAACCTTGGTCAAATCGCAGGTACCGCTTTGCAACAAGTTGGTCATGTGGATAGCTATCGTTTAGACGGTGGTATTAGCAACTGGAAAGCGCAAGGCTTACCTTTGGTAAAAGCAAAATAATGGCTTAAGGAGACTCTAATGGCTGAAGTAACGATTTATTCTACAACTGTATGTCCTTACTGCGTTCGTGCGAAACAACTTCTTGAGCGTAAAGGCGTTGAATATAAAGAAATTAATTTATCCAATGAAGCGCCTGAAGTACGTGTAGAACTCATGCAACGCACGAACCACCGTACTGTTCCACAAATTTTTATTGGTGACCAATTTATTGGTGGGTTTGACCAGCTTTATGCTTTAGAGCGTGATGGTAAACTTGACGGATTATTGGCTTAACCATAAAGCATAGTTCAAATTTATATTAAGGATTTAATAATGAGCGAAGAACAACAAGTTCAACCACAATTGGCACTCGAACGTATTTATACTAAAGACATTTCTTTCGAAGTTCCTGGCGCACAAGTCTTCACAAAAGAATGGCAGCCAGAACTCAATATCAACCTTTCTTCTTCTGCAGAAAAGATTGATCCAACCCATTTCGAAGTGTCTTTAAAAGTTGTTGTTCAAGCAAATAATGCAGGTGAGACAGCATTTATCGTTGATGTGACTCAAGCAGGTATCTTCCTGATTGATGCAGTTGAAGAAGAGCGTCTTCCATATATTTTAGGTGCATACTGCCCGAACATTTTGTTCCCATTCTTGCGTGAAGCAGTGAACGATATGGTTACCAAAGGCAGCTTCCCTCAATTGCTGTTAACGCCAATCAACTTTGATGCTGAGTTCGAAGCAAATATGCAACGTGCTCAAACAGCTATGGCTGAAGGTCAAGCATAATTCCAGACCTTTGCATTGCAAAATCATGGATTCAAAAAAGGCTGAATAGATTATATTCAGCCTTTTTTATTGCGCTTCATTCATCATTCTGAAGGTTAGATTTACCCTCACATCAAACACCTTCTTGGTCGGAGGTAACCGATGCAGCCAGTAGCTTTGGGTTTCATCTTTCATGACCAGTAAACTACCATGTGCCAGTACCAACTCCACTTTTTCTTGGGTCTGCTTATGCTTAAAAGCAAATTTTCGCTCTGCCCCCAAACTTAAAGAAGCAATTGCAGCATACTGTTTCAGTTCTCGTTCGGCATCGCTATGCCATGCCATCCCTTCTTCCCCTGAATGATATAAGTTTAATAAGCAGGCATTAAATTTCTCACCCGTTTTAGCTTCGACCAACGCTTTCAATGCCAACAGCTCAGGTGTCCACGGCAACGCTTGTTTGGTGGTTTTAGAATAGGTATAAGAAAAAGCCTGATCGGCATACCAAGCCACTTTACGCTTAGTCATAATCGTCTTGCCAAAAATCACCGCCAGATCATTTTGCCAAGCGATATCCTCTAATAGTCGCTGTAAATAATGATCTGCCAAAACACTATCCATAATTTGACCGTAGTAATGCACACAGCCCTGATAAGGCAATAAATTCTGCTCAGAATCAAACTCGACGGGAAATAGTGACATTTAAAGCTCTTCTGAATAGGCATGAATTTGGGCGCTTTCCCAACCAATCATCGCCGTCTTGCGGATTGTTCCCCAATGATAATTACCGAGTACACCTGACGCTTGAATGACCCGATGGCACGGAATTAAAAAAGCCACAGGATTATGTGCCACCGCACTCCCCACCGCACGTGCTGCTTTGGGTTGATCCATTTGTAATGCCACATCACGGTAACTCGCCAGTTGTCCCGCAGGAATTTTGAGCAAACTTTCCCAGACTTTTAATTGAAAGGCTGAACCTTTTAAATGCAGTTTTATGTACTGTATGGAGTTGGGTTGCATCGTCAATACAGCCATAGCGCGTTGCTGCATTTCATCCCTCTGCTCAACATATTCAGCATGAGGAAACTTGGCACGTAATTCATTCAGGGCTTGCTCCTCCTGTTCAACAAAAGACAACGCACAAATCCCTTTATCTGTGGAAGCCACCAAAACGCGTCCAAATAATGTTTCAGCGAAACTATAAAAAATCTTTAATCCAGCTCCACCCTGTTTATATTCAGCAGGGGTCATGCCTTCAATTTGAATAAATAAATCATGTAAGCGACTACCACTGGATAATCCTGTGTCATAGGTCGCATCTAAAAGTGAATGAGATGCTGTTGAGGTTAAAATCGACTTGGCATGTTCCACACTGATGTATTGCAGAAACTTCTTAGGACTGGTGCCAGCCCATTCGCTGAATAGGCGCTGAAAATATGCAGGACTTAAATGTACATGTGCTGCTATATCTTCTAGCGTCGGCTGATGCTGAAAATGTCGCTGAATATATTCAATGGCTTGCGCCACACGCTGATAATGCTGTTGTGAGGACATACTCATTCATCCTTGCAGATTTCCTTTTCACTTTAGCAATTCTTGCTGTGGCTGAAAATCCGAATCATGCTCAATCCTAATAGCGACCCTAATGTATCAGACATAAAAAAACTGCACCGATGAAGGTACAGTTTTAACAGCGAATAAACGTGCTGATTCTAAATCAACATCAGTGGTGCATATAAGCCTTATGCCCTTGATCACGTAACTCACCAATTTTTTTCCCTTGCTTTTTCGCTTCGTCTAACTTGCCTGCTTGTGCCAATGCTTTGGTTTTGTCAATTTCTACAATAATCTGGTCAAACAAAGCCGTCGAACTTGGTGTTTTTTCAGCCATATGTGCAGTCAATTTATATTGCTTGGCATGTACTGCGGCACCACGCATATTGTTCAAGGCACTTGTTGCAGCTTGTGGGGTTGAAGCTTGGTTGAAGGCTTTATAATTTTTCCCAAGGGTTTTCATATCATCGTCTAAACTTGCCGCCATTACGGTATTGCTTAATAGCAAAGATGACAACATTACAACGGTGGCTAACGTTTTTTTAATCATGAGGATGTCCTATCAAAAACTGTGGCTATGGTTTATTTATCTTGGGCAAATAGACAGAATTACATATCCTGTACTGCGGTTTGCATTGCCTGTTTAGCATACATAAAAAATGCAACGAATTCGTTGCATTTTGATAAAAATTTCACACAGTTATTTGGCTTTATGATGCTGTAAAGCATCGTGCATGGCTTCTACCAACTGTTGCGCAATCTCTTGTTTTGAGGCTTTCTCTAAGTCGCGCTTATCCATATGGTATTGATTGGCAAAAAACACGGTCATGGCATTTTCATCCGATGCAAAACCAATATCTGCACGTGACACATCATTACAAGCAATCATATCCAGCTTTTTAGCGACTAACTTGCCTGCTGCATATTCTTCCACATTACGCGTTTCTGCGGCAAAACCCACCATGAATGGGCGCTTTTGTTGCTGTGCAATAGTCGCCACAATATCTGGATTTTTCACTAAAGCGACATTTAGCTCATCTCCTGATTTTTTAATTTTATGCTCTGCCACTTCAGCAACACGATAATCAGCGACTGCTGCTGTGGCAATGAAAATATCACAGCCTTCTTCCAACATTTGCATGCTGGTATTCAACATTTGAATCGCAGAGGATACGTTAATACGGCGTACCCCATTTGGAGTATCTAAGCTGACAGGACCTGCAATTAAAGTTACTTTCGCCCCAGCCGCATAACAGGCAGCCGCCAACGCAAAGCCCATTTTTCCTGTACTGTGATTAGAAATATAACGCACAGGGTCTATTGCTTCACGGGTTGGACCCGCAGTAATCACCACATGTTTACTCGCCAATAGACCAAATTTTTCAGCGATTGCACGTTGTGCTTTATGGAAGTATTGCGTGACTTGATAAGCCAAATCTTCTGGCTCAGGCATACGGCCTAAACCCACATCACCACACGCTTGTGAACCCGCTTCTGGCATAATGACATGCACGCCATCTTCAATCAGCGTATTTAAATTACGTTGCGTGGCTTTGGCTGCCCACATCTGCTGATTCATGGCAGGTGCAACCCAAACAGGTGCTTTGGTCGCAAGATATAAAGTACTGAGCAAATCATCTGCCAAACCTGCCGCAAACTTGGCCAAGGTATCGCAGCTAGCAGGCGCCACCAACAATAAGTCTGCCCAACGGGCCAATTCGATATGTCCCATGCCTGCTTCGGCTTCTGGATCGAGTAATTCGGTATGCACGGGATTGCCAGACAGTGCCTGAAAGGTCAGCGGCGTAATAAAGGCCTGCGCACCATGCGTCATCACCACACGGACATTAAATCCCTGATCTTTAAGTCGACGAACGAGGATGGCGCTTTTATAGGCTGCAATTCCGCCTGTAACAGCCAAAATGATGTTTTTATTTGGAATTACACTTAAATCAAAGCTCACAAACAGTATACCTTTCTGTTGCAGTGGCGCTCACAATAGCATTAAATATCCGCATACCCAAGTGATTGACTGGGTTAAAACTTGATAATAAACATGAAAAAGCTCAACAAAAATGAATCTATCGATCAAACATTGGCCCGAACAAGAGCGTCCACGTGAACGCTTATTACAACAAGGGGCGGGTAGCCTTTCAGATGCCGAATTATTGGCCATTTTTCTGCGCTCTGGCTCCAAACAACATTCAGCCGTTGAATTAGCCCGACTGCTGATTCAGCATTTTGGTGGACTAGCCCCTATTCTGAATGCTGAACTCCCCCAACTCAGTCAATTTCATGGCATTGGTGCCACTAAATATTCACAACTGATGGCTGTGAAAGAACTGGGACGACGCTATGTGGCTCAGCAATTACAACAACACAGTTTAGAAATTCAAAACTCCTCACAATTACTTGACTATCTACGCTTTGAACTTTTGGGAGAAACGCAGGAAGTGTTTGCCGTTCTGTGCCTAGACAGTCAACTGCGCAAACTGCATTTTAAAAAACTCTTCTTTGGCTCACTGAATAGTTGTACCGTCTCTTTGAATCAATTACTACGTTACGCCTTGCAACAGCAAGCCAGCTCTATTGTGATTGCACATAATCACCCTTTGGGGCATGCCCTGCCTTCGGCGGCAGATATTGCCTTAACCCAACAAATTACACAGGCTTGTAAACTACTTGAAATACAATTATTGGATCATTGTGTCATCGCTGCGACAGGCAGTTTTTCGTTTGCTGAGCAGGGCTTGATCAAGTCCACTTAAAGCTTTTCAAGCAATATTGACAAAACCTAAATGACAGATGAAGATCAACCCAAAATAAATGATGAAAACTACCACATGATTGTGCGAGAACAACCCGACGTCTTTAAACTATTATTTTCATGGCGCGGTACAATCCTTCCGAAAGTTTTACCACCCTTAGGCGTGGTCATGCTCATTTCTACCATCGTGGGTGGCGTATCCCACATGGGATATTTTCATTTTCCTGAACTCCCCTTGGTTGGCTTCACCTTAATTGGCGTTGTACTGTCTATTTTCCTCGGGTTTAAAAATAGCGCTTGTTATGACCGCTGGTGGGAAGCGCGTAAACTTTGGGGCATGTTGATTGCCAATGCGCGCCACTTTGACCGTAACTGTCGTATTCTTACGCAGGCACGGCGCGAGCGAGTCATTCAGCATGTGATTGTCTTTGCTAATGTATTGCGTGACCGACTACGTCATCAAACGGAAAACCCAACCGAACTTACTGAAACCACAGGTTTAAGCCAGCAAGCTTTGGCGCAACTGTATCAACAGGTCAATGCTCCGCAATACACCCTCAGTCTCATTCAATGGGAACTGATGCAAGCCTTAAAAGAAGGTGAGATTTCCGACATTATTTATGCGCAAATGAATGAACATGTGGCGGAAATGAGTTTGGTACAAACAGGCTGTGACCGAATTGCCACCACCCCCTTACCTTTTGCCTATTCTGTATTGCTGAACCGTACCGTGTACTTCTTCTGTTTCATGCTACCGTTTAGTTTGGGCGCAACGTTAGGACTGGCTACCCCTTTATTGGTCGGGATCTTGGCTTATACCTTTTTGGGTTTAGATGCCTTAAGTTCAGAAATTGAAGAACCTTTTGGTACTCAAAGTAATGATTTACCGTTAGATGCAATGGTACGTACCATTGAAATTGAATTACTCGGCACCTTGGGTAAGCCAACTCCACCACCCATTCAAGCACAGGATAATAATCTGTTATAAAGCCAACAATTCAAAATTAAACGTCATCTCTCTAGAAAAAAAAGATTAGATTAAACAAATATTTAAAAATCAAGATCAGGAGTCAGGCTGTGATTAAACTTTTAGGACGAACAGATTCTATCAATGTCAGAAAAGTACTCTGGTTATGTGATGAGCTAGATTTAGCTTATCAGCGTGAAGATTGGGGCCGTGGCTTTCGCTCCCCGAAAGAACAGGAATTTATACAGTTAAATCCAAATGCCACGATTCCTGTACTCATCGATGAGGAGCTGACGCTATGGCAATCTAATTCGATTATTCGTTACTTGGCCAATGCTTATGATGGTTCAGCACTTTATCCAACAGAGCCGAAAACACGTGCACTTATTGATCAATGGATTGACTGGCAAGGGATTGAACTCAATAACAGTTGGGTCTACGCCCTAATGCACCTTATTCGGAACTCCCCTGAGTACCAAGACGTGAAGGAAGTTGAAAAAAGTATTCAAGCATGGAACAGCATGATGCTGATTATAGAAAACCAACTCGCAAACACTCAGGCGTATGTCGCGGGTCAGCAGTTTTCATTGGCAGACATTCCGATTGGGCTTTCTGTACAGCGTTGGTATTTAACACCTTTTGAGAAACCTGACTGTCCTAATGTAAAGCGCTATTACGACCGTCTCAGTCAAAGAGAGGCTTATTTAAAATGGGGCAATAATGGTCAAAACTAATTCAGCATGTTTGCTTATTCATTAAAACATGGGCATTACTGAAACTGCTCCCAAATCCCGACTTGTTCTGCTTTCATGACAGGAACACGTCCTAGTTGAATCCACGGCATATTTTCACCATGGAAATCACTGCCCACAGACACTTTTAAACCCTGTTCCGCAATCATACGATCCACCATTTGACGCGTCGCAGGTGGGTCAATGTGCGGTGGCAATTCCACGGCATCCCCACCTGACTGCGCAAACAATTCGATTAAATAACGGACATTGGTTGCCGATAAATCATATCGGGTTGGATGTGCCAAAACTGCAAAGCCACTGCTGGCATGAATCGCTTGAATGGTTTCTGCAAGTCCCAATCCATCAAACTTTACATAAGCCTTCTTGCCTTCTTTAATATATTTATCAAAAGCTTGTTGTACACGACTTACAATCCCCTTTTCCACCAAGGTTTTCGCAATATGGGTACGCGTAACTCGATCTGCTTCACCCTCGACTTTGGCCAGTACATCTGCGTAAATATCCTGACCAATCAAAGGCGTCAGCAAACTACAAATCTGCGCACCACGTTCAGCTCGAATCTGTTTTTGCTGTTCCAAGACTGCCAATAAAGGCTCAGGATGCTGCATATTCAGTGCAACAATATGTACGCCATAACTTTTCTGAGTGGCTGGACGTGACCATTGGCTGGAAATTTCCACCCCAGAGATTAATTTCATACCATAAGCATGTGCAGTTTGTTCTGCCAATGCTAAACCATCCATCGTATCGTGATCGGTCAATGCCAGCGTATGAATACCTTTTTCATGTGCGGCATGGATCAGTTGCTCTGGTGACAAAGTTCCATCAGAAATATTACTATGTGTATGTAAATCTACGCCAAGCATCACTTATACTATGCCATTTATTTAAACAGATTCAGATACTCTAACATGAAAGCACTTTTAGACTTTGTGCCACTCATTATTTTCTTTTATTTATATAAGACTGTAGATCCGAAAGATACCGAGCACCCTTTACTGCAATTGATCGGTTCTGCCGGTGGTGTAGACAATAATAATATTTTAGTGGCAACAACTGGCTTAATTCTTTCTATGCTGGTGGTTTATGGTGCATTGTTCATCATGCAAAAATTCCGTTTAGATAAACAACAGTGGATTGTGTTGTTTATGACGGTCATTTTTGGTGGCATTACCCTTATACTCAGTGATGACTTCTATATTCGTCTCAAGGCAGCCCTGTTAAATATAGTTTTCGCAGGTGCTTTCCTGCTCTCTCCGTATTTTAGTAAAGACCGTAGTCCGCTCATCAAACGCTTATTTTCACCCATTTTTAATTTGGGTGAAGTTGGCTGGAAAAGACTCAATTATGCTTGGGCAGCCATGTTTGCTGTCATGTCTGGCTTACACGTCTTTTTTGCTTTCTTATTTATGAATGGAAAATATTGGGGCGAATTTACCGCTTTTGGTGACATGTTGGTGATGTTTTCCTTTATCATTATCCAGTTTATTGTTTTACGTAAACATTTTAAGTCTTCCGAAAATTAATCTTCGTTTCGCTCGCAGAGAATCATCATGCCATTATTTGTTGTGACTTGTACTGATCAAGACGGTACAGTAGAAAAACGCCTTGCGGTACGTCCTCAACATCTCGCACGTTTAGAGCAATTAGATGCTGAAGGTCGCTTAATTGTTGCAGGTGCAATGCCTAAAGATCCGAGCAATCCACAAGCAGGTTTTTACGGCAGCACCATCATTGTTGATTTTGACAGCCGTGAAGCACTCGATGTTTGGCTACAAGATGAGCCTTTCTTAAAAGAAGGTGTCTATGCTCAAATTGAAGTTAAACCTTTTAACAAAGCGTTTCCTAAAGGATAAAGTTCATGCGCGCTGTTGTTCCTAGTTTACTGGGTCTTTCTTTATTGTGTTCTACGGCTTGGGCGGTAGAACCTGCAACAACTTCTCCAGCTCCTGCTCTAGCCCCTGCTGCCCCTACGGCAACAGCACCGACAGCGCCACATACCCTTTCTGCGGATAAACCACGCGTGATTCCAACAGTAGCAACTGTGAATCCAAATGGACAACCGCAAGAGGTTCAACCCCTTACGGCGGAACAAATTGCCAAAAATAAAGCCTTACAAGATTTAAAAATCAAAGCTTTGGTCAAAGACCAATCCGTACGCCTACAACAATTGGAAAAAGCCAATTTAGATGCATTGGCACAAAATCAAGAATTACAATTAAAAAATGATAGTTTAGGTGTTCAAGTTCAAGTGCTACAAAGTGAACGTAGTGCCCAGATGTTTATTTATGGCGCTGTCACACTAGCAGTTGGTGTACTACTGGGTTTCTTAATTGCCAGTTATGCACAATCTAAACGCCGCCGCCAATGGTAATTTTCTACGCTTCAATATAAAGGTTGCTGCTTGTGTCACATGCAATACAAACGGCCGATCTCGATTGGCATCTCGTTGATGGCATCGAGGTGCCCGTTTCTAAACAATTTGGCGATGTTTATTTTTCTAAAGACAATGGTTTATTAGAAACTCGACATGTCTTTTTACATGGCAACGATCTCAATCTCCGTTTGGCAAACCTAAGCGACTACCAATATTTTTCTGTCGGCGAAACTGGTTTTGGTACGGGTCTAAATATTTTGGCGCTGTGGCAAATGTGGCAACAATGTCGCCCCGATAACCATAGCCATTTACATGCCATGAGTGTGGAAAAATTTCCACTGACCAAAGCCGATTTGATTCGTGCCTTAAATGCTTGGCCTGAACTCAAACCTTTAGCCGATCAACTGATTCAACAATATCCTTTACCGCTTGCAGGTTGTCATCGCCTGAGTTTTCCTGAAGAACGCTTTAGCCTTGATCTCTGGCTTGGCGATGCGCATGATGTTTTCCCACAAATGGAAAAACATCATCCCGTCAATGCGTGGTTCTTAGATGGTTTCGCTCCGTCCTGTAATCCAGATATGTGGCAGGAACAGGTGTTGAATCATATCGTGCGCCTGTCCGACTACGGAACGACTTTTGCCTCATTTAGCGTTGCAGGGGTATTAAAACGTGGACTAAAACAGCATGGTATTCAGATCACTCGTCCACGTGGCTTTGGCCATAAACGAGAAATGCTGAAAGCCTGTTGGATAAAACCAGAATCCACATCAGAAGATGATGCAGCTCATGCAACAGCACTCAATCCTGTTGACGTGATGCCCCCAAAGCAACGTCACATCGCCATTATCGGTGCTGGCATTGCAGGTTTAAGCTGTGCTTGGGCCTTTGCTCAACGCGGACATCAAGTCACCCTATATGATCAAAGTGCGCCATTGGCAGGCGGTTCTGGAAATCCATTGGCTTTACTCAATCCTAAATTGTGCCCGATTGAGCAAAGCCATGAACACTTGATGACCTTGGCATGGCAACACGCACTGCGCCACTATGCCCAATTTCAGGCATTTCGCCCGATTCAAGTCAATCAGATGGCATTAAAAAATGCGGAAGATTTATTGGGTTTAGCCGCTGAATATCCAGAACAAGTGCTGACCACCTCAGCAGCACAAGACAGTGCCATTGCAACAGAGTTTCCGAGCTTAAATCTGCTGCAAGCAGGGGTAGTTTCTCCACATGCACTACGCGATCAGATTCTGCAACATCCTCTCATTCAGTTTCAGCAAGCCAGCATCAAGAGCTTTATTTCCAAGCAAACTGTAGAAGTCGTTAATACTCAAGATCAGTGTCTGGGTGATTTTGATCATGTGATTGTGTGCTGCGCGCGCGACAGCCAAGCTTTTTTTGAACATTATCCCCTCCTCAAACCGATTCGTGGTCAGGTCAGTTGGGTTCAAAATCAAACTCAACCTTTAGCTGCCGATCAAGCCTATAGCTATGGTGGCTATTGTATGCAACTCGATGCTGAACATTTAATTCTGGGTGCATCCTTTTATCCTAATCGGGATGATTGTGAAGTTCTCGCAGAAGACCATGTGCATAACTTTAATCTTATCCACAATGTGTTTCCAAGTTATGCACATTCCTTGCCTCCAACTTCAACTTGGCAAGGTCGCGCTTCCGTCCGCGCACAGACCAATGACTATTTCCCTGTACTAGGTCGCTTGGATCAGACCAAAGAAATTTATAGCTTGGCAGGATTAGGTTCTAAAGGCTTTTTATTTGCACCATTATGTAGTGAATTACTGGTCGCACAGATTTTATCTGAAACTAGCCCAGTTCCTAGCAGCCTGATCCACAAATTAGATATCAAACGTTTTGTAAAAAAGCAGAAAGTGAAGAAAGCTTATTATCAAGCTACGAATACAGTGCCATCTCAAGCTCAGTAAGCAGATGCGTCATGCTCTGTTGTTTTCTTTATGCCATAAAAAAGCGCCATAAGGCGCTTTTTTGAATCAGGCTCCTTGTTCTAAAGGTAAGCCCGCATCACGTGCCGCTCGGGTACCTCCCATCAGCACAACATACTCACGTGAATCATCTAAACCATCAAGAAGTTCAGCCGCACGTGGCGCCTTACTTCCGCCACCACATAAAATGTAAATGGTCTGATCCGCCGACACCTGAGTCAAACAATCTGCTGACAAGCCTGTAATTGGCTGATTTACCGCACCTTTAACATGGGCTTCAGCATAAGCACTTGCGTCACGGACATCCCAGATAATCGCATCCTCTGGGAACTCAAATGTTGTAATTTCTTGTTTACGGATCATTGCGCACTCCTTTGATGTAAACAACACTTGGCAAATGAAGAAAACATCCCTAGCATCTCAGATATTCTTTCCCTTTGTAAAGGTCTATTCCATGCCATCTTTCGATATTGTTTCAGAATTAGAGATTTTTGAAGTAAATCATGCAGTTCAGAACACGCAAAAAGAAATTGCAACGCGTTTTGACTTCCGCGGACAAGATGTTTCTATTGAACTGAATGAAAAGTCTAAAGAAATTAAAATTAGTACCGAAAGTGATTTCCAATGTGAGCAAGTTTATAACATGTTGGAAAACCATTTTTATAAGCGCAAAGTCGATGTGCAAGCTCTAGATCCACAAAAGGCCACAGCTTCAGGTAAAAATGTGATTCAAGTGATCAAACTGAAAGATGGTCTTGACTCTGATACTGCAAAAAAAATTAATAAAGCCATTAAAGAAAGCGGCATTAAAGCGCAATCTTCAATTCAAGGCGACAAAATTCGCGTGACTGATAAAAAGCGCGATACTTTACAGCAAGTCATGAATTTCTTGCGTGAACAACAATTTGGGCTTCCATTGCAATTTAATAATTTTAAAGACTAATGTGAAGCTATCCACCTAAGCTCTAAAGGTATGATATGACACAAAGTAATCGTTTATCCAAACTGGTCAAAGCTACAACGAAATTCCCACAGGGGATTCGAAGTACCCTTTGGAGCAAAGCCTTTGGTCGTATTGTACCGATGGTAGGCACAGCCAAGATTCGTTATCTGGAAGTCGATCAACACCATGTGGTGGTGCGTATAGAAAATCAACGCAATATGCAAAACCACATTAAAGGCGTACATGCAGCAGCCATGGCCTTGTTGGCAGAAACTGCCACAGGTTTTTTAACAGGCCTGCATGTGCCAGATCATCGAATTTTGCTGATTAAAACCCTACATGTCGATTATTTAAAAGTCGCTCAAGGCGGGCTTACAGCCACCGCAAGCTTAAGCCCAGAACAGCAGAAGTTGATTGCTGAACAGGAAAAAGGTGAATTGCTGATTCCTGTAACGGTCATTGACGATGCAGGCAATGAACCAATTCAATGCCAAATGCTGTGGGCTTGGCTACCTAAGCGCAAGTCGGCTTAAAATAGAGGCATAAAAAAACCAGCAATGTGCTGGTTTTTTTATTTAAGCTTAGGCAGATTGAGTGTTCATAAACTTCTGCTTCACTTCTTCAGGAATTTGACGTTTGTTGCCTTTTACATCCACAGCCACAAAAGTGAATACACCTTCTGTGACACGTTTCGCTTCACGAGAACTGTCATGGCTGTCCCAGACTTCAATTTGCATTTGAATTGAAGTATTGCCGACTTTTAAAATTTTGGTATAGCAACTAATCACATCGCCAACTTTTACTGGCACCAGAAAAGTCATTTGATTAATTGAAATTGTCGCACAGCGCCCTTTACTAAAGCGTTCTGCGTGGATTGCTCCCGCCAAGTCCATTTGTGACACAATCCAGCCACCAAATACATCGCCACTCCAGTTAGTATCTGCTGGCATCGCAATGGTTTGAAGAGATAAAGTCCCTTCTGGTTTCACATGAATATCTGACACGTTCTCTCCAAGCCTATTGTGCTTTGACTAGGCATTAGACATTTAAATGTTGATCCAGCCACTGTTGTAGTTCACTCGATCTAAGCGCACCGCTTATTCTAGCAATTTCATTGGTTTTATTCATCAACACGAGGGTTGGAATACTGCGCACATGAAAAGCACTACTTAGACGAGGGGACTCTTCAGTATTAATCTTGGCAAAAATCACACGAGGGTTCTGTTTTGCCACGGCTGAGAAATGAGGAGCCATCATTTTACACGGTCCGCACCACTCTGCCCATAAATCAATCAAAATAGGTAAATCACTGTGTGTGATAAACTGACTAAAATTTTGTTCGTTCAAATCAATAGGAGCTAAGGGAATCAAAGGTTGATGGCACTGACCACAGCTAGGCTGCGCTTCTATTTTTTCTTCAGGGACACGATTTTTCGCTAAACAAGAGGGGCATACAATAATCATGAGCTGACTCCAATGTGTTGGTGTAAGAATTCTAATTGGGTCGAAATGGCTTTTTCAAACCATGGATGATGATAAATATCGAAATGTTTCATCTCCCATTCATAATATTGTACGAATGGTGCGATATTGGTGGCTGCTTCACGACTGGAAGCGATTGGAAATAAACTGTCTTCTTTAGCCGCAATAAATAATACTGGAATATTGATTTTACGGACTTCCTGAATTGGGCGATAACGGATCAACTTGAAAAAGACCCGAGCTGGAATTTTACCACTCCAGAAGTAGTCCGGATGAACAATCGACATATAACCTGAATAACTATCTTCTGTCGGCATAAAGCTGAGATCATCTGGACTCACAACAGACAAGGTTTTAGAGGCCATCCCCACTTTGGCCCCCATATAATCCTGACTGGAAATTTTTAATGCTTTGGATAATTGAGGAAGAGGATAGAGTTTGGCAAGTTCACTGCCATCAACCATCGGAACTTGAACCATCACCGCTTGAATATTTTTCAACTCGCTGGCCAAACTTAAAACATAGCCGCCACTGAGTGCCGTTCCCCACAAAATAATCCGTCGTGAATCAATCGACTTTCGTTCCTGAAGATGCGCAATCATCGTTCGCCAGTCTTCTAACTGTGAACTGATGGAGACTAATTCACGTGGTCGCCCCGTACTGCCGCCCCAGTAGCGATAATCAAATAACACCACCGCATAACCCGCTTGTGCAAATTGTTTTGCATATTGCACCAGTTTAAACTGGCGTAACCCTGCCAAGCCATGTGCCATCAATATAACAGCAGGTTTGTGTTCCATTCTTGGCCGATAAAAATCTGCTGCAAGGACTTCCTGACCACTTTTGACATATAAAGGCTCGACCGTGTAAGCGTGCATACGCGCTCCAGTACGTTATTTTATGGTTGTAATCATTTATAAAAATTTCAACAGATTCAACTGTCGAATCTGCTTAATGCTATCATAAAGCATATATTATTTAATTGGATGATGGAGTGACACAATGAGCGAAAATGTAGGCTTCGCAGGTCAAATTGGCCCTGAGCATGTAGAACAAGTTGTCGAAAAAGGATTCAAATCTATTATCAACAACCGCCCAGACATGGAAGGTGGACCACAGCAACCCACTAGTGCTCAAATTGAAGAAGCAGCGCGTGTTGCAGGACTCGACTATGTCTATCAACCCGTGGTTGCTGGTCAAATTACCGAACTTGATGTGCGTACTTTTGCCAATCATTTTAATGAACTCCCAAAACCCGTTTTAATGTTTTGTCGTACGGGCAATCGTTCAAACAATCTATATCAACTGGCAAAACAAATGGATTTGCTGGATGATTAAGCAACTCTTTACTGCATGTATTTTGTGTAGTGTTTTGATGAATAGTGCATCTCTTTTCGCTCAGAAAACTCAAACACCTCGAGCACTGAGCGAAAACCTGACCGTCTCTGGTCAGCTTGATGACAAAACGTTTCAACTACTGTTAAAACAGGGGTTTAAGTCTGTTATTGTGAATCGACCTGATCAAGAAATGGGAAACAATATTTCCGTCAGTCAGTTACGGAATATTGCGGAGCAATCGCATGTAAGTGTCATTTACCAACCTATTGAAAATGGTAAAATTACGCAAACAGATATCATTGAATTTTCAAAGTACTATCACGAACTTCCAAAACCGATTTTGATGATTTGTAAGAGTGGCTATCGCTCTAGCGAATTATTTAATGAAGCACGTAAGCAAGGCTTATTACATGAATAAATTATTGATCGTTGTACTCTGTGCTTTAGCCCTACCCGCTTGTAGCTCGATGAATGTGCGTCCTACTGTTGGTGTGAGTGTTGGAACTTCAATTTAAATTTTCGCCCAAATAAAAAACAGCGCCGAAGCGCTGTTTTTTTATTCTGATAGATTATAAGCCATCATTACAATTTATTGAGGTTCCATATGGGCTGATTAAGTTTGGAGCAATACCATTTTCAACATCAACATCACTAATCAAATAACCCAAACCAAGACTGGTTGAACCACTAATTGCTTTACCACTTACAATTGAATCTGCTAACAACTGAATATTTAAATAGCCTGCATAAATTTTTGGATATTGAATCTTAAGATCAAATCGACCGTTTGAATCAGTTGTATATTTATTATTTGTTGCAGGTACTCCCTCAGCATTAATAAATGATACAACTTGAACAGAAGTTCCTGATTTAACTGGTGCCAACTGATCTATCTCTTTCCCACCGCTATTTACTTTTACTGTTGGTGAAACACATTGTGTAATCAATGCTGGCAAATATTTATCCACATTACCATCTGGAGGTGTATCAGTATCAAAGAAGTCATAATAGCCTTTATTGTATGTTAAAGCATTGACTCCCATTGTGACGTCTTGATTAGAAATTGGTTTTCCATCAACATCTGTCACTTGAACTGAGATATTTTTATAATAATATACGCCTGATGCAGAATCTTCAATTTTAGTAGGATTATATGATACTGAAATAGCCCCCACAGGTGTCGGAACCGTAGAATTCACTATGTCTAATTTGTAAGTGTAAACTTGTGTAGATTGACCAAAATTAGCCTCCAATACTAAATCATCCGCTACGAATTGCGTAGACGTATACGTAGAAGCTCGTTGAGACTCAGCAAATGATAATGTATAACTAATTTGGCCATTTACATCAGTTTGAGATGCATTTGGAGTGAATCTCACTCCATTTAGCGCTGAATTTTTAACCTTTAATGAAATAGCCTGATTTGCTAAAGTTGCACCATTGGCATCTACTGCTGTTAAGGTAATAGTCGTCTGATCACCGCGAACATTTAGTGTTGTTTTAGTTGCATCAAATAAAACAATACTTGTTGTATCTGCCCCATTATCTGTATCAGCGCCTGTTACAGTGACGGTTTGTTCTTGACTTAAAGCGCCATTATTTGCCTTTGCTATGATTTTAAAACCATTTTTGATTAAGTCAGTAAGTGAAGAAGAGGTCGCAGGCGTAGTAAGTACATATACCACATTTCCTGATTGATCAGTCGTCTGTTTTGCAATGCTCGTATTACTTACATTATTCGTAGAATCTACAATTGCCAGAGTAACTTCCGCATTCGCAACTCCTCCTTTATTTTCATCTAAAGCACGAACCGTAACAGTTAGCTGGCCATTTGTAGCGGCCATCGATAATTTATCTAATTCAATTTTTAAAGCAGTTACAGAACTAGCTGTTGTGGTCCCACCTCCAGTACTACCTCCATTCGAAGTCCCTCCTGAATTATTATTTTCAAAATACCCATCACTTCCCCCTCCACCACAACTTGCTAGCAAAACACAAAGCGTAATAGTAGATAGTTTTAACCCAATCTGTTTATTATTCATCAAAATTCCCCGAACATTATTTTGTTCAAAAGTCGTCGTTAAAATTGTTAATTTGCAGTATGAAACCATAGAAGTAGCTTTATGTAAACAAAGCCAAATCAAATGTTTTACTATGTTAAGCTAAAGAGCAATTATTCAAATAATATCTACTATGTACGACATCATTATTATTGGTGCGGGAACAGCTGGACAAGCTGCTTACAAAGAAGCAATCAAACACACATCAAATATTTTAATTGTGAATCATGGTCCGTGGGATACCACCTGTGCACGCGTTGGTTGTATGCCGAGTAAAGTGCTTATTTCTGTAGCAAATCAACTGCATGATGCTCAATCATTAGATCAAATTGGCATAACAACCCATCTACATCTTGATTCCAAAAAAATCATGTTACACGTACAAAAATTAAGAAACAAATTTACACAAGCTGCTTTAAAAGATGTCGCTCGTTGGGATTCGGCTCATAAAATATCAGGTCAAGCTCACTTTATTGATGTTCAGACCGTTGAAATTAATCAACAACGCTATCAAGCCCGAAGTTTTATTCTGGCTGTAGGATCAACGCCGAGTTTTGACCAGCAATGGAAGCAAGAATTAGGTCAAAAACTAATTACCTCAGATGAGGTATTTGAGTTAGAGCAATTACCGCAATCGATTGCAGTCATTGGAAGTGGTGTCATTGCACTTGAACTTGCTCAAGCATTACAACGCTTAGGTGTTAAAACCACGATATTTGCACGTAGTCGAAAAGTCGGAACATTAACCAGTCCCTTACTACAGAAAATGGCGCAAGAACTTTTAAGTCAAGAAATTGACATTAAGTTCGAAGTTTTACCCACGCAATTTCGAAATTCAAAAGATGGTGTACAGATTGTCTACCAAGAGCATGGACAAGAACACAATTTAGTAGCAGATTATTTATTGGTCGCAACAGGGCGTCGTACTTTATTAAATACTTTAAGATTAGAAAATATAGATGCTCAATTTACAGATCTTAAAAACTTACCTGTCCATCCAGAAACCAAACAGCTTGCACACTATCCTATTTTTATCGTTGGTGATGCTCATACCAAGACACCTATTCAGCACGAAGCAGCACATGAAGGTCGCAGTGCAGTTTTAAATTGCTTAAATTTAAAACAAATCAAAAACATTCGAAATCTAACCCCAATAGGCATTGTATTCTGTGAGCCAGAAATGGCCATTGTCGGATTAAGTTTTAAGCAACTTGAAAGTGATAAAATTCCTTTTGTAACAGGCTATGTTTCTTATGCCCAACAAGGACGTGCGCAAGTTTTAGGAAAAAATTATGGTGCGTTGGAAGTCTATATTCATGCAGACAGTCGAAAAATTTTAGGTGCAGAATTGCTCATGACTTCGGCTGAACATTTAGCGCATTTATTGTGTTGGATGATCGCGGAGGATTTAACGCTTGATCATCTCCTTGCCAAACCTTTTTATCATCCAACCTTAGAAGAAGGATTGCGTACCGCCCTTAAGCATGCTCGGCGTCAATTAAATACTATTCAATAACCTCTTGATCTTGTTGCAATAAGACTGCTACTTTCTGAGTATGTGCAATGAGATGAACAATCCAGCGTTGTGCAGCCAATAACTCTAAAGTTTGAGAAGCAGTAAGTTGATGATTTACTGATGCATGAATAATTTTCTGACGTAGAAACTCCTGTTGCTCACTGCTAACTTGTTCTAATTGAATTAAATCATTCACAAAATCTATCGGAAATTTTGAAAATGGTTGCATCTGTAAATATTCAATCTGCTTTTCCAAATGTGTAGCCAGTGCTAGAGGTAATTCTTGTAATATTTGTTGCTTTTTCAGTAATTCAACTTGTGCGACTTCTTGTAAATCATTTCTTAAAACTCTGATATACACCGCCAATCTTAATAAGAGAATTAAACGTTGTTGATCACTTAGAGATTGTGGAACCGACATATGCTCTAAGTAAGATTCCACTTTTTTGATGGTTGCATCCAACTCATTGGTATTAATCATTGTGGTAATAATTTCACCACGAATAAATTTAATAAATAAACGATAAATATCTGTTAATGTTTGCAGCAATACGCGTTCTGTCGCGGCTATAGCTAGTGCAGGCACACTATATAAACTATCATCTAAGTAGCGTGTTAATGAACTTTCTTGCTCTGGCAATAACTTCAGCAACACTTGCTCAAATTTACCGATAAAAGGCATAAAAATTAAAGCACCGAGCAAGCTAAAACAAGTATGAAATACAGCAACAATAAGAACCGGATCCATCTTATGTACAAAAGTAATATATTGATAAGCCCAAACAAATCCAGGGAATAAAAATAAAAAAGCAAAAATTGCAGTCACAATATTAAAAATGACATGTACAGCAGCGGTTCGTTTTGCACTGGTGGTCGCTCCTACTGCGGCCAAAACTGCTGTAACAACAGTCCCAACATTCTGACCTATGACCAAAACTAAAGTTTGCTCTAAATTAATCGCTTGACTCGCCAAAGCTGCTAAAGTTGCAGTAATCGCAGCACTAGATGATTGCAATAGGATCGTCATCACAAAACCAATCAATACTAAAAGCAATTTACTTAAAAGATTTTCTGTAGACCAACGACTTAAATCGACAAAGGCAGCGATACCGGTCATAGCTTGCTGTAAAACATCAATTCCAAAAAATAATAAACCAAATCCAGCAATGGTCATTCCAATTAAAGCTAGTCGATCCTTGGCAAGTAATTTTAAGATAGCCCCAAAAGCAATTAAAGGTAAGGCTAATTGCGAAATTGAAAACTTTAAACCCAGTAGTGCAACCATCCAACCCGTACTAGTGGTACCAATATTGGCACCAATAATTATACCAATTGCATTACTAAAGGTCAGAACTCCTGCACTCACAAATCCAATAGTCGCTAAAGTAGTTGCCGTAGATGATTGCACAGCGACAGTGATAGTTATACCTGAAAACATTGCTTTTAAAGAAGAGTCTGTAAAACGGACTAACCATTGTCTTAAAGCTTCTCCTGCGAGAGCTTTGAGGCTATCAGTCATCAAACTCATTCCCAAAAGAAATAAGCCAATCCCACCAGACAGTTGCAATATGGTATTCAACATGATCAAGCTCAACTTATAGTTCTTATCATTTCACAGGTTTATCATAGAATAGATCTAAATAAAATTTGATCTTATAATAAAAAACACCCCCTAACGTTGGTTAGGGGGTGTTTGAATAAATGAGCTGGCGATGACTTACTCTCACATGGGTAACCCCACACTACCATCAGCGCTAAGAGGTTTCACTTCTGAGTT
>NZ_QETG01000011.1:0-105818 GCF_003105055.1 Acinetobacter sp. AM
ATTATACGAAATATCGTATAGTAAGCCTTTGATTAGTAAAGGCTTTATGCTGTCTTAGGTACTTGCTGTTCTACAGCTTTCTTTTCTTCAAGCATTAACGGCTTACCGTCGCCAGTCGTTTTATAGTAGATATTGCGCTCCATCGAAGTCATTTCGATTGGCAGATAGATCTCACGACCTTTGTAAGACAGATAAAAATCTTTCATGTGATGATGATCTTCAATGACTTTTACGCCTTGAGAACATGGAACGATCTGGTCTAGACCTTTGTCATAGCGTTGTGATGCAAATACAAGTCGCATGGTCAACTGAGCGTCCTTGTTTACACCAGTTTCAACATTGATAAGTTTGGCTTTAAAGATAAATTGAGACATAGTTAATTCCTCTTAGGCTATTTTGAGGTTGAATGAAGATTTAGGTTCGATGAAGTTTTCAGGCACTTGTTGATCGAAATTGATTTCTACATATTTGATAAACGGAATAATGTTGTTAGATGTTTGAGAATGAAGGTTTTGAAGTTCACCTTTTGAGAAACCGCAGCTTCTTAAAGATGCAATACGCTTTTTAAATTGAGCAGAACTGTACTCATTACGAACAGTGTCATAACCATAGTCACGCAATTCTTTATAGAACGTATGCAAATTACGAGCTTGTGTAGCTGAAGCTGAACCAGCCTTAACGACCTTTTTAAACTCTCGAAATACAAAGTTATAAGCCGATAAATGATCCATATTTTCAAGCGGATTAACATGCAAACGGACTAAATAATTCTTAGCAAATCCGCACTTAAGCAAATTTGAGAAATTACGAAAGAACTTCTCATCACCCATTTGAGTTTGTAGCGTTGTACAACCTACATTCTCTAAATCTCTGTAAAATTTAAAAACAGTGTCAGCAACAGAAGCAGAAATTGAATCTTTAGAATTCGCCAGTTGCAACTCAGAAAGTATCTTGTTGTAAATAGAATCATCATCGGTAAGTTTCACATTTTGCCCCTTGAGAGCTTCAAATAGTTCTCTATTTGCACTAGTCCATAAATTGCGTAGAAAGTTTGGGTTTTGACGTTGGTAGCGAATTAACTGAAATAAATTAGTTGGTATATTGCGTTCTTTAAGTACGTAGGCTTTGACACCAGTTTCAAAGCGTAAAAGCCCTTGAGTAAATGTAATCAAGTCAGGATCAGACATTACTTTTACAACAGCTTGAGCAGCTTTATCATTAGACTTGGCTAGCTTAGTTTGTTCTATAAGTTGAGCCTGAAACTCACATGATTTACCGTAAACTTTACGAGCGAAACGCTTGCAACGTTCAGAGCCGAAATAGACAGTATTTTTATAGATTGCAGCTTTACTTGATTTGCGAATGTGTTGTGTGGAGATATTCCGCAAGAAATCTAATGCGCGTTCAACTTCCCGATCATCACGTAAACGTGCGTGATAAGTAACGTCAATCTGCATGACCTCAGTTTCACCAATTTCAAGCATGCCGTATAAAGTCGGTTGAGCCTGTGCGAAATGACCAAGCATTTCCATAGCCCCTTCCTCTATCCAGTCCGTTCCATAAACGTTATGCCCCTGCAATATCTTTGCAGGTGAAGCTTTCAATTCAACATGTGGCCATAACTTACCTTCATGATGAAATTTCCAAGCCATCTTGGTGAATGACGTTGGTAATCGATCATAAGGATGGTTCAGGACTTGGTTGACCACGTTCCCCTCTTCATCCTTAAAAACGCATCGAGCTTCTACACGCGGTAAGTCAAGATCGAGTAAATTAAAACCAAAGATGCAATGACGGCCTTCACTGTCTACATCGACATGTGAAGCCTTAATTGGCATCCGTAGCTTTAGCATATCGTTCATAAAACGCCCCATGTGTGCATGCATGCATTTATGCATAAGGCGGAATTTACCACAATGATGCAAGTATGCACAATACATGCATGCAAAAATACATGTATCATTTTCTACATGTGCAACATTGGAATTTATTGAAATGGTTCAGAGCGTAAGATTGAACGACAAGGAACAAGAACTACTAAGAAAAAAGGCTGTCGAATTAAACAAAGCTCTAATTAGTAAAGGTCAACAACCAGTAAGAGACAGTGAATTAGTTCACATTCTAATTGAAGAAGGTTTAGACCATATTGAAGTTACAAATAGCGGGAAACTGACAATACCCAAATAAATTGAGGTGAAAAAGCTCATTTTCGAGCCTTAAGTCCACTCTAGAGACGTGGACTCCCCTTTGATCAGCAAACGCAGCGCGACGAGTCGCTGCTTGCGTCTGCTTCTTCTTGATGTTATGAGATGAAAATGAAAAAAATGATATTACCTATGCTCTTAGTATTTAGTAAAAATGCTTATGCTGAAGATGTAATAGCAACAGCTACATATGACAATGAAAAAAAAGAAATAATAATGCTAAGAATAAATTCAATAGATGAAAATAAATTAAATAAATGTTCAAAAACAATAGATAACCAGAAAGGAAGAAAGATGCTAAAAAATTTAGCAAAAAGAAAAAAAGGCAAAATAGTAGAAATAAACTTTACATGTAAAATCTAAAAACTTCGATATTCGTATAATGCAGATTGATGTTAAATAACGCCGATTTGCCCCAAAATGGTAGCAAATCGCCTATGTAACATAATCTCGATATATTATACGAAATCTCAGACCTTATAATTTAATCAAATAATTCATCCATAAACTTAAGCACAATAACCCAATAAATAGAGTAAATAAGAATAAAAAAGGATAACAATAAAACGTCTTGAAGTGTAATATTTTGCCAATCCATCAAAAATTCCATATTTCATAAACCTCTGTTTTTTATCATTTATCTTTAGCCAGGAAAAGCCGGGTTTTCGACTGCAGCGGAGCGAGCACTTGGAACAAAATACCAATCAATCATTTGAAGCTTTACGCACTAAATAAAAAGCGATACAGAAAAAAATAAGTGCTAAAAGCGTGTATTTAATTAAGTATTCCATATAAAACCTTTATCAGTTCGCGCCTACGGACGCTCTGTAATTCCCAATCTAAAGCAAAAGGGAGATGTAATCAGGGAAAGAAAGTTTGAAAATCTTATTGCGTCAGTTCGTGGGCACTCCGCCCACTCTGTTTAACTGCACAAGCTAAACATAAATGCATACCCTGATATAAATAAATACTATTAGTTGAAATGTCACAAAGATAGCAATGAATACGACCGTATGAATCAGTTTTTAATGGAATCATATTAAACCCTCTTTTTTAGCTTGTTGGAATTTAGCCAAGTCTTCAGCACTTAACTGGGGTTGTGTGGCGGTAGCTTGCTGTATTTGGGGCTGTACAGGTTGTTGTTGTACAAAGTAGTTAAATGGTCTATCACCGTCCTCGATAACCTTTCTACAATCTTCATCAGATACATCATGAAGAATCGTACCTTGTTGAGTATAAGCCACGTAGCGTCCATTCATTTTAGTACAACCAGCAAATACAGGCTTTGCTGTTACTTCATAATTGATTTGTTGAGTATGGTCATCAAAAGGCTTGTTAGGATTATATTTAATCGCAATTGATTCTAAATCGTTTTGGTTTTTAGCCAATAATTCAGCATTTCGTTTTTCTGGATTTTGTAAATCTGCATATTGTTCTGGAGTCAAATTCATCATAGCAGCATCACGAGCATATTGATCAGCTTGTGAAAGTTGTTCTTGTTTGGGTTGTTCAGCAACAACCTCTTTATCATTAAAATTTAAATACTTTTGAGCAACTGGATAACCAAAATAATATGCAGTACCGAAAACAAAAGAAAGGATAGCAATAGATTTAATTAACTTGGGTGGTATCTTAAATTTATGCGTATCAAGAACAGTTGATTCATAAAGTTTGAATACAGATTTATTCGGGCGATACATTTCAGTCGTACAGCCCATTTTAATAGAAGCATTTTTAAAATCTTCTGGTTGATCACATACCTGCCCCCACGATCTACGCATAGCAAAAGGTAAACCCTGAGTTCTATGTAAGTGGTAATGCTTTTCTATCAATCTGCGGATGTGAGTATGAATAAACATTGGGTGCTGTGTATTAAGATAAATATCAATACCGCGGTGACGATGCTTTTCTAAAGTCGTAAACCATTTTGGTAGTTCCTCAGACTTAGCAGCGGTTTTAACATCACGGGTAAATTCTTGTACTTCATCGACATAAAGTACAGAACCGTCTGGCATAGACTCCCACTCATTAAAATGATCTAAAAGATTAAAACCATTTTCCTCCGCTTTGAGTCCTCTAAAATTACAGAAATAAACCAAGCGACCTTCAGCTAATTTTTTTTGAGCATCTTCAATAGTAGAAGCACTTTTAAAAGAACCTGGTTTACCAGTAGTAAGATAAATAGCCATTTTAAGACCCCGTATTTATACCGAATGCACGAACAGCAACAGACATCATTTTTAAAGAAAAACAAGCGGCAGAAGCAGCAAGTAACATATGAATGCAATTAACAAAATCTAGATAGGCAATTAACTGCATTGCAGAACCACCAATGACAGAAAATTCTGAAACCTTATCAATAATTTGGCGTTCTAAATTGTCAATCTGTGGTTTTGCGACATTTGAAAGAAAATAATAAACAAGCCCTGCAGTAACAGTACCTGTGATGACTTTAGTAAGAATTTTAATAACAGCAAGTGCGACTGCGTAGAAAGCTAAAGGCATGACTAAAACCCTCTAATTGTGGCGTCTAACATACGCAAACAGAGCATCAAAGTTGAAAGGTGTAGAAAGATTTTGATTAATGCTATTAATTCACACCATTTAGAGATAGGAACAACAATAGACCCCACAAAAGGAACATCTGTTATCACCATATCTTGAAGACATTGAGTATTTGAAAAAGAAAGTTTATTAGCAAAATTGTTTAAAGAATTTTGTGCATCAGAAAAAGCACCTGTATAACGAGAATCGTTAGATTCAGTACCAATTTGTTCTAATTCGGTAGTATCAATATCATCAGGGAATTTTTCATCTAACTTGGTTTTAATATCTTCAGTTTGTTTTTCTATAGCCCCAACAATTCCTGAATCATCAAAACCAGTACCGTCTTCTGTACCTGTATCTGAACCCTGTTTAGCAATTAACTGATCAAGTTTAGAATTTGTGTCTTTACCATTTTGATTAATAGAGTTTAATGTCGTGTTGGCAGTATCAAGCTTTGTATTTGTACCAATTAATGTATCAGTAACTTTATTAACTGAACCGTTAATATCATTTAGAAAATCATTAATAGAGTTTTTTGCGTCATTTACAGCGGATTTAACAGAATTAACAGCAGAGATAACACCTGAAACATCAACATTAACTGTTGTTGAATTATTATTAGTTACATTAACTGTTGTTGAACCGTCAGAACTAGTACTTGTAGATGTACTTGTACTTGTTGAAGTATTTGAACTATTGCCAGAACCAGTACCAGTTCCTGAACCATCGCCTGTACCAGTTCCTGAACCATCGCCTGTACCAGTTCCTGAACCATCGCCTGTGCCAGTTCCTGAACCATCACCAGTACCAGTTCCTGAACCCGTACCGCTACCAGATTTGACACAAAGCGATTGACCATTAAATTTGCCTGAAACATAACCGGAACCGCAACCCTCTGGAGGACGCGTACAGTAGATTGCACCATTACATGTATTTTTTACATCTGGTTCAGATTGATCTGTATCCGGACAGACAATAGAACCATCACTTAATCTAGTACATCCATCCTCTGGGGGTTGATAACAACCACCATAGGGATCAGATTTGTTACAAGAGTCATTAAAAGTAGGTGTACAAGATGAAGCGGGAGCATTAGATAAACTATAGACAGTAATAGATTGTCGGTTATCTTTATGATTTAAAACGATAGGATTCTTTTTTGCTTGATAGACACAATAAGAATTGTCAGTCTTTTTTTCACAAGTTTGTGATGGAACAGGTGATCCAGCAGCAAAGTAATAATATGCAGGATAATCTTTAGGGGGACATACGTCAGGAACAGATTTAGAAAAAAGCTGAGCAGCTTGGAGACCTCCTTGAGAACCTTTATAGAAAAAACAATATCTATTGTTTGATTTAGTAATTGAAGACGAATCAACAGATGTATAACCGTAAGAGTTAGCTACTTTACTAAGCAAGTTATTACAAGCATCAATAGGATTATAGGCAAAACCTAAAACTAGTTTGCCATTATTATCAAAATTGTTTGCTGATGTAGTCCACTCAGTAAGAACTGCAAAAGATGATGATGAAATTGTTATAAAAAATACAAAAATTAAATATTTAAAAAATCTCATTTTAAATCCCAAAATCCCTTAAATATTTAATGAAATGAGGAGCCGAAGCCCCTCAGTGTATCAACTAAAGAAAGATGCTTTAGCCCATTTGAAAATAACAGCAAGACCCGCTAAACCAAGTAATGCAGTACCAATCGCAGTGATAACCGAAGTACCATCCGTAGTGATTTGACCAACTGGAGCAGTTACATCTACAGCAGCAAATGCAGGATTTACTAAAGCAGTTGATACAACAGCACCAAGTCCAAATTTAGAAACGTTGTGTAAAGTTAAAACACCGTTTTTTTCTTTAACGATTTGTTCATTCATAAGAATTACTCCAAGAAAGATTAGAACCCCATTAACCTGAGGACGATTTTAAAAAGACCATAGAGACCCCAAAAAATTGCAAACATAACAATGAATGCCCCTACAGTTTCTGTAGATATATAAGCGACACAACTTGTCTGATCTGAACCATAAAGTAAGCAAATCATCGCTTAAATACCTTGACGCGTATTAACTTATAGATAAGGTATATCTGAGTTAAAACGCCTATTAAGAAGAAGTACCAAACCACATAAAGCATTTTGTTTACCCCTCTTAAATTCCTATTTTCAATGCTAAAATCTCAGTATTAAGAAAGTAGATGTAAAGCATTGAACAAATAAATAAGATTGAAACAACAATAAATTTCGAATCAATTCGAGATACTGATTTAATATTTTTAAACCGTTGTTTTATTAAAAAATCTCTTTGCTCTAACGTGTAATATTCGCCCTTGTACAAGTACAAATATTCAAAGTCGTCTTTACGTTCTGCACGACCATTCATATTGCGAAAACGTATACGTGAAGGACGTTCAAAACGATGTGCAGAAAAGTTAAGTAACGACTTAAAGAAACCTGAAATAATCAGACCTAAAAAGACACCACCCCACAGATAAAAATCATTTAAAGCATTAAAAGCTGCCAGTTCTTGTACTGTCATTTTTTAGCCCCACAATGGTAAAAATGGGTGGAATAAACCAAATGACTTAGGAAAGTTGAACCGCAGTTCTTGCACTTATATTCGATATGTGACATGATGATTACTATCCTAAGTCATTGATTTATTTACATATTATACATTATACGAAATATCGTATAGTAAGCCTTTGATTAGTAAAGGCTTTATGCTGTCTTAGGTACTTGCTGTTCTACAGCTTTCTTTTCTTCAAGCATTAACGGCTTACCGTCGCCAGTCGTTTTATAGTAGATATTGCGCTCCATCGAAGTCATTTCGATTGGCAGATAGATCTCACGACCTTTGTAAGACAGATAAAAATCTTTCATGTGATGATGATCTTCAATGACTTTTACGCCTTGAGAACATGGAACGATCTGGTCTAGACCTTTGTCATAGCGTTGTGATGCAAATACAAGTCGCATGGTCAACTGAGCGTCCTTGTTTACACCAGTTTCAACATTGATAAGTTTGGCTTTAAAGATAAATTGAGACATAGTTAATTCCTCTTAGGCTATTTTGAGGTTGAATGAAGATTTAGGTTCGATGAAGTTTTCAGGCACTTGTTGATCGAAATTGATTTCTACATATTTGATAAACGGAATAATGTTGTTAGATGTTTGAGAATGAAGGTTTTGAAGTTCACCTTTTGAGAAACCGCAGCTTCTTAAAGATGCAATACGCTTTTTAAATTGAGCAGAACTGTACTCATTACGAACAGTGTCATAACCATAGTCACGCAATTCTTTATAGAACGTATGCAAATTACGAGCTTGTGTAGCTGAAGCTGAACCAGCCTTAACGACCTTTTTAAACTCTCGAAATACAAAGTTATAAGCCGATAAATGATCCATATTTTCAAGCGGATTAACATGCAAACGGACTAAATAATTCTTAGCAAATCCGCACTTAAGCAAATTTGAGAAATTACGAAAGAACTTCTCATCACCCATTTGAGTTTGTAGCGTTGTACAACCTACATTCTCTAAATCTCTGTAAAATTTAAAAACAGTGTCAGCAACAGAAGCAGAAATTGAATCTTTAGAATTCGCCAGTTGCAACTCAGAAAGTATCTTGTTGTAAATAGAATCATCATCGGTAAGTTTCACATTTTGCCCCTTGAGAGCTTCAAATAGTTCTCTATTTGCACTAGTCCATAAATTGCGTAGAAAGTTTGGGTTTTGACGTTGGTAGCGAATTAACTGAAATAAATTAGTTGGTATATTGCGTTCTTTAAGTACGTAGGCTTTGACACCAGTTTCAAAGCGTAAAAGCCCTTGAGTAAATGTAATCAAGTCAGGATCAGACATTACTTTTACAACAGCTTGAGCAGCTTTATCATTAGACTTGGCTAGCTTAGTTTGTTCTATAAGTTGAGCCTGAAACTCACATGATTTACCGTAAACTTTACGAGCGAAACGCTTGCAACGTTCAGAGCCGAAATAGACAGTATTTTTATAGATTGCAGCTTTACTTGATTTGCGAATGTGTTGTGTGGAGATATTCCGCAAGAAATCTAATGCGCGTTCAACTTCCCGATCATCACGTAAACGTGCGTGATAAGTAACGTCAATCTGCATGACCTCAGTTTCACCAATTTCAAGCATGCCGTATAAAGTCGGTTGAGCCTGTGCGAAATGACCAAGCATTTCCATAGCCCCTTCCTCTATCCAGTCCGTTCCATAAACGTTATGCCCCTGCAATATCTTTGCAGGTGAAGCTTTCAATTCAACATGTGGCCATAACTTACCTTCATGATGAAATTTCCAAGCCATCTTGGTGAATGACGTTGGTAATCGATCATAAGGATGGTTCAGGACTTGGTTGACCACGTTCCCCTCTTCATCCTTAAAAACGCATCGAGCTTCTACACGCGGTAAGTCAAGATCGAGTAAATTAAAACCAAAGATGCAATGACGGCCTTCACTGTCTACATCGACATGTGAAGCCTTAATTGGCATCCGTAGCTTTAGCATATCGTTCATAAAACGCCCCATGTGTGCATGCATGCATTTATGCATAAGGCGGAATTTACCACAATGATGCAAGTATGCACAATACATGCATGCAAAAATACATGTATCATTTTCTACATGTGCAACATTGGAATTTATTGAAATGGTTCAGAGCGTAAGATTGAACGACAAGGAACAAGAACTACTAAGAAAAAAGGCTGTCGAATTAAACAAAGCTCTAATTAGTAAAGGTCAACAACCAGTAAGAGACAGTGAATTAGTTCACATTCTAATTGAAGAAGGTTTAGACCATATTGAAGTTACAAATAGCGGGAAACTGACAATACCCAAATAAATTGAGGTGAAAAAGCTCATTTTCGAGCCTTAAGTCCACTCTAGAGACGTGGACTCCCCTTTGATCAGCAAACGCAGCGCGACGAGTCGCTGCTTGCGTCTGCTTCTTCTTGATGTTATGAGATGAAAATGAAAAAAATGATATTACCTATGCTCTTAGTATTTAGTAAAAATGCTTATGCTGAAGATGTAATAGCAACAGCTACATATGACAATGAAAAAAAAGAAATAATAATGCTAAGAATAAATTCAATAGATGAAAATAAATTAAATAAATGTTCAAAAACAATAGATAACCAGAAAGGAAGAAAGATGCTAAAAAATTTAGCAAAAAGAAAAAAAAGCAAAATAGTAGAAATAAACTTTACATGTAAAATCTAAAAACTTCGATATTCGTATAATGCAGATTGATGTTAAATAACGCCGATTTGCCCCAAAATGGTAGCAAATCGCCTATGTAACATAATCTCGATATATTATACGAAATGCAGCATATAAAAGCATAAGACAATGATTAATAAAGACTTATGCTGTCTTAGCTACTTACTGTTCTACAGCTATATCGCTGTAGAACATCATCATATTATTTTAAAAAGTTAGAGATCTCTAATAAAACTTCATCTGTCTTTTCAGCGTGTAGCCAATGTCCTGCATTCAAAACTTCTTTTATTTCAGCAACTGGAAACTGTTTCTGAATAGCATCAAAATGCTCAGGTTTATGAATGTATGGAGATAACCCACCACGTAAAAATAACACAGGCTTTGTATAAGGCTTTATCTCTTGCCAAGACAATATCTCAGCGTAATGCGCAAAAATAGCATTTAAATTAAACCGCCATTTTCCTTGCGTAAATGATTTCAATAAAAATTGAATCACCATATCTTCTTGAATAAATTTCTTCATGATTTCAGTAGCTTGTAATCTAGATGCTGGTGCAGCTTCTTGTACAGCAAATAATGCTTTAAAAATTTGTTCGTGATGATTTTCTTGATAAGCAAATGGTGCGATATCTAACACAATTAGACCTACCACACGATTTTCAGCCTTCTCCGCCACTTTCATGCTTATTTTTCCGCCCATGGAGTGCCCGATGAGGGAAAAATTTTGAATCTGTAGATGATCCAAAGTCTCTAACACATCCCGCGCCATCAAATCATAGTTCATCTGTTCACTATGCTCAGATAATCCATGATTACGTACATCGAACTGTATTACTGTACGTTGATCAAAAGCCCGAGCCAACATGCCAAGGTTACTCAAACTGCCGAATAACCCATGAATAAGTACAACAGGCTCCAATTCGCTTGGGTTTACTGGTTTCTGTATTTGATGATTAAGGATCATAGTGCTTCTATCTGGTATTTTTATATATAGTGGCTTTTTAGTTTTTAAGAATCAATAAATTTGCTTAGGCTATTTATAAAAATACTAAAAATCAGAGATAATAGTGATGTATTATCCTGATTTTTATGCATTTATTTCATGTTTATATGCTAGATTTGAAAAAATTAAATGGAATTTTCAAATAACGAATCCCGTTTTCCTCAGGTTCAGGGAATTGTCCAGCCTGCATATTGATTTGTATCGCAGGTAAAATCAATTTAGGCATGTTTAAAGTTGCATCGCGTTGATTCCGCATCTGGACAAAAGCTTCTTTTTTAATGCTTTCATTGATATGAATATTATGCTTTTTTTGTTCAGCAATACTGGTTTCATAAATAAAATGATCACGATCTTCAGGTAAATAGTCGTGGCATAAGAACACGCGCATATTGCCATCTAAAGCAAACAGCTTTTGCACTGAGTCAAATAACGTCGCTGCGCTACCTTTAGGAAAATCACAGCGTGCTGTACCGTAATCAGGCATAAATAGCGTGTCACCGACAAATACAGCATCACCAATCACGTAGCTTAAGCAAGCTGGCGTATGTCCTGGTGTTGGAATGTTATATGCGTCTATTTCACCAATTTTGAAATGTTCGCCATCTTTAAATAAATAATCAAATGAGCGTGTCGCATTAAAATATTTGGGTTCAAGGTTGTAAATTGCGCTAAAGGTTTCCTGCACAATCGCAATCTTCTCACTAATGGCGACCACTCCCCCCACCTTCTGTTTTAAATACTGGGAAGCTGTTAGATGGTCAGCATGGACATGTGTTTCTAAAATCCAATTTATGCTTAGGCTATTTTGCTGAACATATGAAATTATTTCATCCGCCAAAGTTGTCTTTGTCGTTGCAGATGCAGCATCATAATTCAGCACACTATCGATAATGGCAGATTGGCGACTCTTCGGGTCTGTAACCACATAGCTAAAAGTATTGGTTTCTTTATCAAAAAAAGCTTTAACGATTGGTTTTATCAACACTATTTCACTCCCATCGTTTTATTAAATATAATCATACCTATTGCCATAGCAATAATAAAATATAGCGTTTGATAGTGCCCTAAACCAATCAAGGTAAGACTTGGTGCGGGACAAATACCTGCTAAACCCCAACCCATACCAAAAATTGCGCTCCCTAGAATTAATCTTGAATCAATCTGTGTATTCTTAGGCATTGCAATCGGTTCTTTAAAAACCGTTTTTGGGGTTTGTTGTTTAGAGAGTATCTGAAAAGGAATAAACGCCACCGCAATTGCACCCATCATCACAAATGCCAGACTAGCATCCCAAGTGCCAAAAATATCCAAAAAATTCAGTACTTTTTCTGGATTAGACATTCCTGAAAACATTAAACCAATGGCAAATAGACCACCAAAAATAAAGGCAAATATATTTTTCATGTTTATGCTCCCAAAATATGACGCATTACAAATACAGTCACGGCGCCAGCAAGCATAAATGTTGCTGTTGCTATGAGTGATCGTTTGGATAAACGACTAATCCCACAAATTCCATGGCCACTGGTACATCCAGAACCTAATCGCGTACCAAAACCCACCAATAAACCCGCTAAAATCATAATGAACGGTGAGCTCTCAATTTGAATCTGTGGTTGCGTAAATGCTCCATAAGCAAATGGCACGATAATTAAGCCTAATAAGAACCAAAGTGCAGGTGTACTCAACAAGGTTTTGGGACTAAGGACTTGTGAAATCAGGCCACTAATTCCTGCAATACGACCATTGACCAACAAATAACCAACGGCGGATACACCAAGCAGTGTTCCACCGATAAAAGCGGTTAGATAGTCATGCATTTTCTACGTTCCACCTAAAACAATATATATTTTCATAATATGTTTATTTGTAAATTATTCAAGAGTAATTTTGTATGAAATTTGCGCAAACTCACCTTTCGAATTCAGTTAGAGTACTAAATTTAATCTAGTTATCTAAGTTAAAATAATATTTTACAGACGTATTACTCTTTTAATCATGTTGTTAACCTAGCTAAAGGTCAACACCATCTTGGATATACTTATTAATTTCTTCGGTTGCTTTTTCAGTTAGTTCTTTCAGATTATTCTCAGCTTTATGCCTGTAATAGCAATCATTATCGGTATTTACATACCATTTCACCATACTCTCTTTTAACTTCTTCAAAGATTGACTTTCTTGTATTGTAAGTATTAATGAGTTAATTTTTGCCTGTTTATCTTCAATCAACTCTTTTAAATGTTTAACTTCATTTTCTTTATCAACTAAGTCTTTTCTCGTTTTACCTAGCGTAGAAGATGTATCATTCTCATCGATATAATCTTTCAGTTTGGTAATAAAAACAGTGATAATTGTAAATATTGCAATTCCAAGAGGAATGTATTGTGTGGACGCAATAAATTTATTTATAAAGTAACTTGATATTGTGAAAAAAAGGGTAAATAGTAAATTAAAATAAAAAAACTTATTCTTTCCCATAAACAATTTTAAATTATTATTACTCATTGTTTTCATCTTCATTCAATAAACTATTTATGAAGACCTTAGGAGTAGCGAATAGCAGTTTAAGATTATCTTCCAATTCAATATATTGAAAAATTTCATCAGAAATTCCGTATTCAACTGTGAACCTAAAATAAGCATCATTTTCTTCAATCTTTTGTAAAATAATTTTTAAAGTAATCACTTTTTTATTAAATTGATTTATTTTTTCTAGAATTTTTTCTTTTGAAACCCTTACTAGCAAATCTTCGCATAAAAGAGAAAAATTCATACGGCTTAATGTAATTTCATTTTTCACGATTTGTACGGCTGATAGCGTCAGCCCTCTATAGTTAAATGAATAGACATTCCTATCATCACTATCTCTTAATTTAAATTCTTCAACATTATCTAACTTTTGAATCTGGTTAAAAAAAGTATTCATTTATCTTAAAATATATGTAAAAAAAATATTTTAACAAAATTTATCAACAAATTAAATGATCATCTACATAGAGGTTAACACAGTTTTCTCGTTGAATATCTTCAGTAATTGATCTAGTGGTATATAGACCTGCGAAACATCTTTCAGTACAACCTCATGACCATCAACGTTGCGTTGTAGCATTAGATGATCTCTAAAATTGACATGCACCACTTGAGACACTGCGCATGCATGATTGTTAAAAATGAATACTTTCCAAATTATCTTCAATAACATTCAGCCAAGCCCGAGTCGCTGGAGTCATAGTGACCGTGCTATTCCAAGCCATCTTTAAGTTCCAGTTGATCTTCGGCTCTGTCAGCAAAGCAATATGAAACTCTTCACGATTTAGTCGCTCACAATAAGCCTGAGGAAGTAAAGCAATCCCGACATTCGATTCAACCAGTTTGGCAATAAAGTCCCATTGACTACTCCGACAAGCCACTTTCGGTTCAAAACCTACAGACTGTGCCGCCTGAATAATGACGTTGTTTAGCGTAAATGTATTGGCATACAGTAAAAAAGATTCCTCCTTGAGTTCAATCAGTTTAATTTCTTGTTTTTTACGCCAATGTGAGCTTTTCTTTGCCAGTAGACAAATCGATGAGTTGATAATTTCAAATCCACTCAGTAAAGGTTTTAACTCTCCCATCACCACCCCAGCATCAACCTCTTTACGAAAAATCGCCTCTTCGATGCCTGTCGCCCCGACTTCCAGAAAGTTCAACTCGATATGCGGATATTGACTATGAAATTTGGCAATCACAGTACTTAGCATCATGGCTGCCAAAGGTGGTAGACCAATCGTTAGCTTACCTTTTTTCAATCCTCTGACTTGTGTCACCGTATCAAAAATACGCTGCTGTTCATTCAAAATAATTAATGCATGTTCATACACTTGCTGCCCCACATAAGTCAAAGCCACGCCGCGTTTACGTCCTGCTTCCCCTTTATGTAACAGTGCGACTCCGAGTTGCTCTTCTAGACCGCGCATTGCCTTACTAATGGTCGGTTGAGTTAAATTGAGCTGTTCTGCTGCCAATGTAAAACTTTGAACCTCTACCAAGGTAACAAAGATTTGTAGACTTTTGATATCCACAAAAATATTCCATATTTACATAATTATTTTTTTATTATTCATAATCCATACGACAGGTCAATTTTAAAATACTCTCATGTTGTTTAAACCTGTTTGTATCATGTCCTCTCCCAATACTTCAAAAATGACTTATCCCATCAAAGTCATCACTCAACTTTTATTTTTAATTGGACTCTGGTGGATCGGTTCCTTTATTCAGCAATTCTTTCATCTTCCAATCTCTGCGGGTGTGATCGGACTCATTCTGCTTCTATTTGCCCTGATGTCAGGCCTCATGAAATTGGTGTGGATTAAGTCAGGAGCAGATTTCATTCTTGCCGAATTGGTGTTGATGTTTATTCCCTGTGTCGTGGGCTTAGTCAAATATAAACAGCTCTTTATCACTCAAGGCTGGCAACTTATTCTTGCGGTTGTACTTGGAACCATCTGCGTTATGGTGATGACCGCATACAGTGTTCATTTTGGCTTTAAGTTAGAACGTAAACTTCAGCAAAAACACAGTCATCATAAAGCCAAATTGGAAGCACACTCATGAACTTCACGGCGCTATTTTGTTTCATTGCAACCATTATCGGGTACGTCTTGGCGAAAAAACTCTATCGTCGTTACCCTTATATGCTGCTGTCCCCTGCCATGCTCGTTCCTTTTGTGCTGATTTTAATCTTGTTGGGTTTCCATATCTCCTATGACACTTACATGCTCGATAACCATTGGATTGTCTGGATGCTTGGGCCCGCAACCATCGCCTTTGCCATCCCTATCTATGAATATCGTCAACTGATTCGCGAACATCTGTTTTCTATTGCTCTGGGGATTGTCATTGGAATGAGTGCTGGTGTAATCAGTGCCTTTTATTTGGCAAAACTTTTTCATTTTGATAGCCAAACCACCTACAGCCTAATGTCACGCTCGATCTCGACTCCCTTTGCGATGGAACTGACCTCGCATATTGGCGGTTCAGTCGAACTGGTGATTTTATTTACCATGATTACAGGGATTGCAGGCGTACTTTTGGGAGACACCGTACTACTGCTGTTAAAACTGAACTCCGCCTTTGCACAAGGCGCTTCGCTAGGCAATTCAGCACATGGCTTTGGTACCCATAAAGCATTCATGCGTCATCATGAAGAAGGTGTGATTGCTTCCCTAACTATGGTTTTAGCAGGTGTATTTATGGTGATTCTCGGCCCGAACTTAATTCATCTGGTATCACGTTGCTTAGGCTAATGAGTTGGTTAAAAACTTAAAATAAGGTAGTCATCGGCAAATAATTCAGACCGATCACAAATATCAACAAGCAGATTGTTTCACTTAACTCAATACTCGCACCAATGGTATCTCCTGTAATGCCTCCTAGACGTTGCAGGAACTTAGCACGTAGATAAAAGAATGTTAGTACCCATGCCAGTCCTGTAAGTAAGCCTATACCGTAAAAATACAAGACTAGACTCAAACTGAGTGCAATCACGCCATATACACGGCGCTTAGGCAAATGTGCTGCAATACTCGAACCTAATCCATTGGAACGAACATATGGTGTGCTCACAAATAAAGCCAAAGGCGAAATTCGCGCAAGCAACGGAAATAGCAATAAAGCCAGTGCTGCTTTCTGCTCTAGCAATACATACAATGCAGCCCATTTTAATACGCAGACAATAATTAAACTTAAAACCCCAATTGGTCCACAACTCGGGTCCTTCATAATACGAAGTGTACGCTCCTTGTCTCCAAAGCCTCCGACCCATGCATCAGCCGTATCCGCCAAACCATCGAGATGTAAGCCTCCTGTTAACCAAATCCAAAGCACCAGAATTAAACTTGAGAGTAGAACTGTAGGCAATCCAGACAACAACAGCGCCACGACATATAAGATCAGCCCTATAATTAGACCCACCAAGGGATAAAATAAAATCGAGTTTGCATTCTGCTCAGCCGTCGGCATTTCTTTAAGTTGAATTCGTAACGTAGTCAAGAACTGTAAAGCAATCAGAAATGGAGTCATGTTAACTCCTTTAAAGCCAACATCTGTGTAACCGCGTCCCAATGAAAAGAATTGAGTTGCCCCAATTCAGCCGACATTTTCAACACATCATCCAAGGGTTGCTGTAACACCATACATTTTAACAGTTTGATGACACCGCCATGTGTGACCACCAATGCAGATTGCCAACCATTGAGCTGCATCTGCTGCTGTATGTTTGTTATTGCTGCACTGACTCGGAGATGAAACTGATGCATAGTTTCCGCATTGGGAAGTGTAGTCTGCGTTGGTTTTTGCCAGAAGTCTGCCAAAGTTTCAGGAAATTGTTCATATAGCTGTTGTATCGACTGTCCTTCCCAATCGCCAAAATGCATTTCTTGCAGGTTTTTATCTAAAATAAACGGTATATCCTGCTCTTTTACAAAGTGTTCCGCGAACATAGAACAACGCTGCAAGGGTGAGGAAAAGACTACATCCCATTGCTGAGGCTGAGTTTGAGATTGACCTATACTGCTCAGCATCTGTTGCCATCCCTTAGCTGTCAAAGCATCATCCAGTGAACCGCGCAGCGTATGACTCAGTTCACTTTCGCCATGTCGTAGTAGATCAATCTTTAAGTGCATAGCAGATTTCCTAAATTTTCTCACCAATCACAGCGGCTTCTGCAAATGTCGCCATTTGATTATGTAAATGACATGCCAATTTAATAATCCCAAGTGCTGCACCTGCACCACTGGCTTCACCCAAGCGTAAATTTAACTTTAAAATTGGCTCTGCATTTAACTCTTGCAATAAGCGTTGATGCCCATATTCGGCAGACTGATGTCCGAACAGCATCCATTCACGAACCGCAGGGTTCAGTTGGACTGCAACCAGTGCAGCAGCCGTACTGATAAAGCCATCAACCACCATTGGTAGACCCAATTGCGCACAACGGATATATGCACCGACCATCGCAGCAATTTCTAAACCACCGACGGTGCATAAGGCTTTGAAAGCATCTTGCTGAACATCATCACGGTGTAATGCCACAGCGTGGTCGATCACTTGTTTTTTATGTGCTAATTGCTCTGCACGAATACCCGTGCCAACCCCAGTAAGTTGTTCCGCAGCTTCATTGAGTAACATACAAGCCAGAGCAGAAGCCGAACAGGTATTGCCAATGCCCATTTCACCCGCAACATAAATAGAGGCTTTTTCCTTTACGGCACGTTCGACACTTTGCTTACCCAAATTCATGGCTGCAATACACTGTTCTTCTGTCATTGCAGGCTGTTTGGCAAAATTGGCTGTGCCTGGAGCAATACAATGAGTTTCTACGTGTGGATATTGATAAGTATCTCCCACCGTACCACAGTCAATCACTTGTAAAGTTGCCGCATATTCCTTGGCAATCACACTAATACACGCACCACCCGTGGTAAAATTAAGCAACATTTGACGGGTCACTGCTTGAGGATAAGCGGAAATATTCTCTTCCATCACCCCATGATCGCCAGCAAAAATACTAATCCACGGCGCTTGAATATCGGGTTGATCTTTATTCTGCAAACTTGCCAATAAAATTGCGATACGTTCTAACTCAGACAAAGAACCAGTAGGCTTGGTGAGTTGTAATTGGCGCGCTTCTGCACGTTGTTTCGCTGCATCATTCGGTTGTTGACACGCCTCTAACCACCAGCTCATGATTTGTCTCCTTTTAATTGCATTGATAATCCCGCCACACAAAACTGTACCTTATCGGCAAGTTGAGCCAGTTGTTGATGCAATCGCCCCGATTCATCCACAAACTTACGGCTCAGTTCCCCCATAGGCACAACGCCTAAACCTGTTTCATTACTCACAAGAATAATTGTGGAAGATAAAGTCGGTAAAACGTCGAGTAATTTTTGCATCTGCTGTGCCAATAAGTTTTGATCATCTGCCAGTAACAGATTGGTCATCCATAAAGTCAGACAATCCACTAAGATCAGTTGTTCTGGCGCATCTATACGCTGCAAACAATTGGCTAAATACAACGTTTCTTCGCTGAGTTGCCAATGTGATGGTCGTTGCGATTGATGATGTTGAATCCGTTGCTGCATTTCAGCATCTAAAGCCTGAGCGGTTGCCACATAATGAACCTTAAGCCCCGAATCTTGTGCAATCTGTTCAGCCAAACGACTTTTACCTGAACGAGCACCGCCTAATATGAATTGCAACATACGTCACCTAATGAAATGTTCTGTAGAGTATGTAAAGGACCTTGTAAAACTTGAGCCTGATAATAACCAAACTTGATCTGGCTAATGTCAATTTCAAACTGCTGAGCAGGAAATGCAGCCATTTTGTCTAAAATACTTTGGCTGGGATACGCAGCGTTATATAAACCCACGGTAATATGCGGGCAATAGCTTAATGCCGCAACTTCATCACTAAACTGGGCACATTGCGCTCTGATTTTTTCTAAAGCTAGGTCGGTATCTAAGACATCAAGATATAAGGCGCTACTGAAACTATTCAGAGCACCTATTTTAAGTTTAAATTTTTCTGGTCGGCTTAACTTCAACTGCACATATTGTTGTTGGAATTGCTGTTGTGCGAAGTCATCATCAAAAATGGCTTGATCTTGTGCTAAAAAACCGCAAATAAACAGTGTGATATGAAACTGACGTGTATTGGGAAATAACAAATATTCAGAGAAATAATCTTGAACTTGATTAAGATACAAAATCAAGTCTGGATTTTGAATTTCGATATACCACAAAGCATATTGTTCCCGCCCATGATGCCATTCGGGATAATCACGGTGGATCGTGGGAACAACATGACTGATGTGATCTAAAGACACGTTTAATATCACTTTAAACTGCAAAGTGATATTAAAACACGTTATTTACCCGACTCATGCAAGGCAAAGTTTATAAATATTCAACTTGTGCTGAAAATGATTCAAATTATGCACAAACAGCAGATGTATCACTTGAATGAATTGAAATCCGTTTAGGATCAAACTGATCGGGATGCTGAAGTAGATCAGCTAAACCACGCTTTAATTGCATCAGTAACGCTTGTTGCTGCGGAATGCTAAGTAACATCTTTTCTACTTCATTTTGCATCGTGCTCATCACATCATCTATAGCTATCTGCTCATGCAAAATGGCATAGCCATAACCCAATACTGCACCCGCAATCAATTGGTCATATGCTTGTCCACTCAAGATTTGCTGCTGAATAGAAGATAAAACCCGTTCGCCTGACTCCAGTTTGCGTAAAGGATCTCGTGCTACCCGTGAACAAGGGTCTTTAAAGGCAAATTTACAAGAGTCGATAAAACTCTGAGCCAAACGGTTTAAGTCTACTTCCCGATGCGGTAGTTGCAGCAATAAACCTTGCTTAACTTGTGCTAAGAGTTGCTGACTAAACTGCTGTAGCTGTACATCCCCCATGGCGATACCGATCGTCTCATGCCCCAATAGGCTGGCATACCACGCCATCATGGCATGGGTTCCGTTCCATAAGCGATTTTTGATCAGTTGAATTTCGGAAATATCATCTACAATGATCATTTGTCGCATTTTACCGAGTAAAGGACTTTGCTTTTCCACATAAATTGGCATATCCAACTCTGCATGGAACAGGATTAAATCCATACTCTGTAAAATATGGCTCGGTTGGAAATTACGGCGCAAATCTTCAATATACACAGCAGCTTGATGCTCTTGGGTCGAATCCAACTGAAGACTTTCGTCTAAATCAGCATTTTCAGTTTCGACTTCTTCCTGAAACTGTTTAAAAATGTTGTATTTAATTTTGAGTTGACGATATAGATTTTTCTGGCTCAGTTTCGACACCATACGGTTGACTACGGTATCGCAAAAATAATGCTGTTGTAGAATCTGCTCAGTAATGGCCACACTGGTTAAGTCATTTAAGGCTTGTCGTAAATAATCAAGAAAGAGCTGTTTAGCATTGACCTTGTTCAGAATAATCAAAACTGTCAGCGGTTCTTTAGATTGTCGAGCTTGATGGTTATGTCGCTCATACAAGCCTTTAGCAATCATCTTCACCTCATGCACCAAAGCATTCTCAGGTAAACACACGGCGATCAAGCTGGATTCAACATACATATCCATCATTTGTGCTTCATCATCCGCATCAATCACCAACACATTACGAATTGCTTCGTCATAAGAGATTTGCCCATAGCGAATACAATAACCAGCAAAGGCATTCACTGCTTCACGGAACAAATGATTCCGTGTTGAAGCCAGTATGCGTTTTGGACGCGTATAACCGTCCCAGTGTGAAAGGACTTGTGCTAAATAACCACCACCAATCGCACCAAAGCCATGAATACCGACAGTTAGCTGATTTAAAGTTTGAGGAAAAGATTCTTGTAATTGGGGTAAATCTTGTTTTGCAATATAACCATCTAAATCTTTCAGATAGTCATACATATTTTCGTAATAGTAATTGGCTTTGCCACGCATATTGGCATTTGCTGGCTTAATATCTTTGAATAAAACGGTAATACCTTTAGCATCAAATGCCGATGTCACACCATTTTCCGAATCTTCAAACATTAAGCATTGGTCAGCGTTTAAATTGAGCTTTTCCGCAGCGGTCAAAAAAATCTCTGGATGAGGTTTGCCCTTTTCAACTTCATCGCCACAGACCACCACATCAAAGAATTTATATACATTGGCATTAATCAAATATTCTTCTGCAATGGCACGGCGACTAGAAGTCGCTACCGCCATACGTAAACCTGACTTTCTTAAACGCTCTAGAACCTGAACAAGCCCCTTTTTAATTGGAACACCATAGCTACGTACAGACTCTAATTCCAATTCATCTGCACGTTTACGGATTTCAGCATAAGGAATATCTGCTCCATAGGTTTCCTGTGCCAATTCATGTGCTGTTGTGGCACTTAAGCCTAAACATGCCATTAAGTACGCATTGGAAAAAGACTGACCGATAAGTTCTTGAGATGCCTGTTTCAATGTTTGAAACCGAAGACGCTCAGTATCAAACATTGTTCCATCCATATCAAAAATAGCACCCAAAACAACATGCTCATGAAATTTCAGCATTTATGTTCCTCAAGTTATTGTTATGTACAGCCGTTAGCCTAATCAAATAAATAACAGTTGAGCAAAAATGACACGATATGAAATAATTTTGATCAAAAAGCACCCATAAAAACCTAAATTCGCCGAATTCATGTTTTATTTGTTTAATACTCGGTAAGTTTATGTAACAAAAAATCTACTTTGGCTTTTTTTACCAAGGCTTTTTAAAAACAATAAAAAAACCTACCCAAAATATTGAGTAGGTTAAATAATTAAAATTACAGCATCAAAAACTAATTTTTCATTAGAAAAGTTAATTCATAATCATCATGGGTAATTTTAACTCGAATACCTCGATAGCTACGCTTATCTGGATCTAATGCTGAATTAATTACTTCATCCGCGAACTTTTGATGAGCCATAAATTTTGCGTATAGTTTATATCCAACACGAATTTTCTTAATTTTTTTGTCTTTTGCTTCGTACTTATCTATGGTCTGATCTAAAAACTCTAAATTCAAGTCACTCACGTATTTATCCTCTATTGTTCTACTCTATACCTTGCTTACTTGTACCTGAATTGAGTTCAAATAACCAGTAAATAAAAAGTCCAACTCAAAATAGAGTTATAGAATATAAAGCACTTATGAAGCTAAAAAGGCATCAAAAATTTCAGGCTCTTTTCGTACACTCGAATCAGTTAAAGTTTTATTTTAGAAAACAATCTGTGGTTGATTAAATTGATCTACAGGATCACTCACCACATAGGATCAAAGAGGCTCACAATAGAAAGCTCATAGAAGAACGATAAGAAGCAGCTCAGTCTTCCGCATAGCAGACATAACGATTAAATAAGCCAACATGACAATGAACCAACACTTTCACTGCAACACACACCTATAAAACACTGCATTCGATGTGTGGATTACTCGTCTCAAAGCGACCAATCACGCATAAAAAAACCCAATCTAATAAGATTGGGCTATAAACTTTGAATCTTTTCTCGTTGGTAGCGGGAGCTGGATTTGAACCAACGACCTTCGGGTTATGAGCCCGACGAGCTACCAGACTGCTCCATCCCGCATCAACGAGTTGACTTTATACGCCCTACTGGAAGATAAAGCAAACTTTATTTTAAATTACTTGCTTATTGTGTGAAAAACAAACAGATTTGAATTAAAATGACCAAACTCCATACTTTTCACTATGCAATAAAAAAGCCCGCCTAAAGCGAGCTTTTATACTTTAAGCAATGGATTAAAGCTTAGATTGCTGTAATACCACTAGCTTGAGCACCTTTTTTCCCTGCAGTAACAGTGAATTGTACTCGTTGGCCTTCTTGCAAAGTTTTGAAACCATTTGTTTGGATTTCACTGAAATGAGCGAATACATCTTCACCATTGTCAGCAGCAATAAAGCCAAAACCTTTAGTTTCATTGAACCACTTTACAGTACCAGTAGTTAAATTAGACATAATATATTTCCTATACGATTGAGCAAATAATAGAAAATAATTTATTAAACATAAACTTTTAATAAAATGCAGGATGAAAATCAACAACACAATAAAATCAGTAAACACAATAAAATTATTGTTCTAGCGCGCACAACTATACACGCTTTATTGACTAAATAATAGAATATTTAACTATTTAATTTGTAAAGTTTGTGCAGCGCGGTATAAAACGATTTACCATCAACATTGAGAGAGCATTTTTCACCAGACTCAAATTCAATCTGTTTGCCCACTTCGACCCAGCTCACACCAGATAAATTATTTTGTTTTCGCTTCAGAGGGATAATTTTCACACGTATTTCATCGCCATTTATGGCTCTTGCTGTGGTCCAGCCATTTAAAAAAATCAACTTAATTACTCATATATTGAGCCTTTGCAAACAAAAAGTATTTCATAAATAAGACCATTCGGGAGTTTGGAGATTATTCTATAAAGAGGCATTTTGCCTAGAACTTATAATATTTACATCAGCAAAGCATGTAAAATGGATATCAGGACGTATCCAACTTTGGACGTGTATACTACGCGATCTAGGCTTGGTAAGCAAACTGCATAAAAAAGCCCATTCTCAGATGGGCTTATACAAACTTATACCTTCGTTCCTTTACATACAATATCTGCTATTTTTCCAGCAGGCTCATTAAAAATGTAGATCAGGTTAGGGTCTGTGACACAGACCGAAGCCTGAAATAAATCTCGAACGAATAGCCAAATATTGAATTCTTTTGCTTCATTTAAATTTGATCTATTTGCATTTATTTGCTCATACTGCTGAGCTGCCTGAGTAAAGATAGCACTCCAGTTTTTCCCAAATTTCTTCAAATCTGTTGTAGAGGTACCTCTTAAATCAATAATCTGATCTATCTGAGAAGAGTTAGGATTATATACCGCGATAAAAGGGCCAGTTGAATACACCAACTTAGGGTTGAGCTTAACCAATTCACTTTCCGCAAGATTGTAGTCATATACCCTTAAAATCAAATCGCAATCACGGGTATTTTGCGACAAATTTGTTGTTACAGGCACTTTAGTTACAACCTGATGCTCAATAGCCACGCCTTCACTCGCCTCAACATCCTCGGCAGTTTCTAATTGTACAAAGCCCTCACACAATGCTTTGTTAAATTTTTTGGCATTCACACCTTTATTAAAAAAGATCACGGCGGAAGGTCGGGTACTATGCGCAACAGGCGTTAAATCGGCCAATGATGTCGTGAATTGTCGAGTCATCACATCTGAGTCATGAATAGGTATCATGGCAACTGGTGATGGAGGTGCTGTTACAGGTGCTACAGAACACCCCCATAAAGGCAAAAGACTCATGCATAGCGTTGCTATAATCCTACATTTACCCATCTTACTTCATCCCTGTTTGCTACATATTAAGGTCGGGCATATTATCATTCTGACTTTATCGAAACAAATCATCTGATTAAATAATACAATCTAGACTCAAATCATAAAACAACTGCATGTACCTTTTAGCAAAATCAGATACCTGAATCATCAGGTCAGCAACACTTCAAAAATAAGCTTAAGTTCATCGGACAAAATATCGCAATTATTCATCAACCACATCTGCAAACACTGCACTTAATACTTCACGCAGATCTTGTGGTGCCAGCCCAATATCTAAGCCACGTTTTCCACCACTGACGTAAATCTTTGCTAAGGTTTGAGCACTTTCATCAATCACAGTTTTAAGTCTTTTCTTTTGTCCAATAGGACTAATGCCTCCAACCAAATAACCTGTTAAGCGCTCGGCATCTTTAGGATCGGCCATATGCACTTTTTTTGCCCCAACCGCAGCGGCTACTTTTTTTAAGTTTAGTAAATGATGTACTGGTAAAATTGCAACGTAATAGTTCTTATCATCAGTGACTAAAAGTGTTTTAAACACTTCCTCTACTTTTAAGTTCAGCTTTTCTGCTGCCTCTAAACCAAAACTTTTCGCATTGGCATCGTGCTCGTATTCATGAATAGAGAAATCAATTTTTTTGCTTTTTAGTAATTTGCAGGCTGGCGTCATCTTGCTTCTACTCTTGAAATAAACCGCATAATTATAGGCATTTCATAATCAAAATGTGAATTCTACTTAGGCTATTAGTTTTGAAATTCATCTAGCTTGAATTCAACTTCCTGAAATGGGTACAATTCAAGCAAAATACGATACTTAAAAAAAGCCAATGCCTTCTATTTATCAGCTTAAACCTGCTTTTCAGAATTTATTACGACCTTTCGTTCGTCGCTTATATCAACATGGCATTACGGCAAATCAGGTTACTTTATTTGCCATGTTCATTTCGTTGCTTTTAGCAGGTTGGTTAGGTTTTATTTTTAGCAATCCAACACAGGCAAATGCTTTTTATTTCCTACTTGTTCCCATTTGGATGCTTATTCGCATGGCATTTAATGCAATTGATGGCATGTTGGCACGCGAATTCAAACAACAATCTAAATTGGGTGCTTATCTGAATGAATTGTGTGATGTGATTTCAGATACGGCGCTATATTTGTGCTTTATCGTTTTAAGCTGTATATCTGCGCCTTTACTGTTATGCGTCGTATTCTTAGCCATCCTCAGCGAATATGCAGGAGTCATGGCTCCTGTGATTGGTCAAGAACGCCGTTATGATGGGCCTATGGGGAAAAGCGACCGAGCTTTCTGGTTTAGCCTTTTGGCTATCTTCTATACACTCAGCCAATATTTTTCAGAACATGTCACATTTAAACTACAACAATTAATGAGTAATGGCTTATTAGCCGTCATTGCGCTTTTGCTCATGATAACCATCTATAACCGCATACGTCATGCGATTCAAATTACTTCACATTAATTGATCATTAGGACAATAAAGAATGCCTTATAACAATAGTCAGCAACATTTCATTAGCCATGATGGTGCACCCTTGTTCTATCAACACTGGGCTTCACCGCATAACCCAGAGAAAAAAGCCATTGTGATGTTTCATCGTGGGCATGAACATTCGGGTCGTATGGCGCATTTGGTTGAAGAATTAGATCTTCCTGATTTTGATTTTTTTGCATGGGATGCACGCGGTCATGGTGAATCACCTGGTGAACGTGGCGATGCACCCAGCTTTTCTGCTTGTGTGAAAGACATTCAATACTTTATTCAACATATTGAAAAAACCTATGCGATACCATCTGAGAATATTGCGATTATTGCTCAAAGTGTCGGGGCTGTATTGGCAGCGACATGGGTACATGACTATGCCCCTAAAATTCGTGCCTTATGTTTAGCATCCCCTGCCTTTGATATTAAGTTGTATGTCCCCTTTGCTAAACAAGGTTTAACGTTACTGAATAAATTACGCGGCAATTTCTTTATCCAAAGTTATGTCAAAGCCAAAATGCTCACGCATGATTTAGACCGTGCCCAGCAGTATGATCATGACCCGAAAATTGCCAGAGCCATTTCTGTACGTATGTTGCTTGGGCTGTATGATGCTGCCGAACGATTGGTTAAAGATGCCCAAAATATCTATGTACCTACTCAAATCTTGTGCTCAGGTGCCGACTTTGTGGTAGAGCAGAAACCACAACGAGACTTTTATGAACGTTTGGCGCATCCCAATAAAGAATTTCATGTTTTAGACGGCTTTTTTCACGACACTTTAGGTGAACAAAACCGTGAGATTGCCATTAAAAAAGTCCGTCGCTTTATTCAACAGTGTTTTGCACATCCTTATGATACGCCTGACGTTTTAAATGCCGATAAAATTGGCGCAAGTTGCTCAACTGCTGAACAATTTAGTCAGACACTACCAAAAACATCTCTTAAGAAACTGTTTTGGGATTTGACTCAACGTCAACTCAAATTTGGTAGTCAGTTTTCTAAAGGCCTTAAAATTGGCGAACAAACAGGTTATGACTCTGGCAGCACCCTAGACTTTGTCTATCGTAATCAACCAGAAAGCCAGAATTTACTGGGTAAAGTCATTGATCAACAGTATTTAAATGCCATTGGTTGGCGTGGCATTCGAGCTCGTAAACAAAATATCGAATCTCTACTGGAAAAATATGCCGCATTATTGGTTAAAAAACGTAACCCTGTTCGTATCTTAGATATTGCGGCTGGACATGGGCGTTATATTTTAGATGCGGTTGCACAATTACCTAAACAACCCGAATCTATTCTGCTACGTGATTATAGCGAACTCAATGTCAAAGCTGGGCAAACACTCATTCAAGAAAGAGGCTTAAACGAAATTGCAACTTTTGTTCAAGCCGATGCCTTTGATACGGCGTCTCTCGCAAACATTAAACCGAAAGCAACCTTAGCTGTTGTTTCAGGACTCTATGAGTTGTTTAGTGATAATGATTTATTACGTCAGTCCCTAGCTGGACTGTATAAAGCCATGCTCAAAGATGGCTATCTGATTTATACGGGACAGATTTGGCATCCGCAGCAAGAGTTTATTGCCCGCGCACTCACCTCACATCGTCAAGGCGAAGCATGGGTCATGCGTTTACGTTCACAGGCAGAGATGGATGCTTTAGTCGAACAAGCTGGATTTAAGAAAATTGATCAATGCATTGATGAATTCGGTATTTTTACGGTTTCTGTCGCGCAAAAAATTGAGTCGTAATATTCTATGCAGGCACTCACACATCAGGCAGGCACATGGAAATGGGGAATACTCTGCCTGTTACTTCTTGCCCCTTTTTTCTTTTTAAGTTACGGCTTTGCCAATCATTATGCTGCGGGGCTGAATTACGTTCCAAGCATTGTGTTCTCTTGGGAAAAATATATTCCGCTATGGCCATGGACGATTGTTCCTTATTGGTCAATCGACTTATTTTATGGACTTTCGCTGTTGCTGTGCTGGAATAAATTTGAACTCAAACAGCATGTGTTGCGACTTTTCAGCGCACAACTGATTTCTATTGGCTGTTTTTTATTATTTCCACTGAAATTCAGTTTTGAGCGCCCCGAACTACAAGGCTTCTTCGGTGTTTGGTTTGATATTCTGATGGGTTTTGATAAACCCTTTAATCAAGCCCCATCCTTACATATTGTCCTGTTAATGATCTTGTGGGATTTCTATCGTCGTCATGTGCCTTCCTCTTATCGCTGGTTTGTCGATCTTTGGAGTTTTCTCATTGGTGTATCGGTACTAACCACATGGCAGCATCATTTTATTGATATCCCTACTGGCATTTGGGTTGGGGCATTCTGTTTGTGGTTATTTCCGTTGTATGCATCATCTCCATTACAAACACAAAAAGTACAACAGCGAACTTTAAAGCATTTCAAGTTAGGCAGTTATTACCTCATTGCAGCACTCCTTCTGACATTTTTAGCTCTGTTTTTTAAAGGATGGATGCTTTGGTTGGCTTATCCCGCAAGCAGTTTATTCTTGGTTGCTTGTGCTTATAGCCTGAATCGTCCACATTTTTTTCAGAAACAAGCCGATGGCACGATGAGCATTGCAGCGTGGATCTTATTTGCGCCTTATTTTCTTTTCGCAAAACTCAATAGCCGTATCTGGACCAGAACACATCCCAACGATTCTTTAATTCTGACCAAAGAGAACACTCAGATTTTTCTAGGCAGAATTCCTTCAACTCAAAACATGCAGCAGTATGATGGTTTATTTGACTGTTGCGCTGAACTTCCTTTAGAACCACTACACGATTATCAGCAATATCTAAGTCTTGACCTCATTCCATTACAAGCACAACAGCTAAATCTTGCAGTACAAGCATTGAATCAACTGATGTCTTCACAGTACGGCAATAAGAAAGTTCTGATTTTTTGTGCCTTAGGATATTCACGCAGTAGCAGTATACTTGCTGCATGGTTGCTCCAAACTGGACATGCCAGTCGAGTGGATGATGCCATTCAAATCATTCGTCAGGCTCGACCTTGGATTGTACTGAATGCTCAGCAACTCGCAGCGATAGACACCTACCAAAAACAATATTTACAGCAGGTCAAGACATGAAGTTACTGATTGTCGCCAAGTTACTACAAAATACAGACGGTATCCGTCATGCAGGCTATATCTCATTTACCTTATCTGTTCTGTGCTATTTTTTTTATGCTTGGCAGTCGATTGCCGTTTATCTTTCTCTCATCATTATTTTTATTTTATGTCTACTTCAACATTATCTTAGTATTCGAATTAAGTTCGATGCCGAGCTGCTAAGTTTGATGGGGACTAACTCAGAGCACATTGAAGATGCACAATCCATAGTACAAAAAACGCAAATACTTGACCAGAGTTTACTCGAATTAGGACTCATTCCTGCTAAAAAGCAACAGCGTAGCTGGGATATTCGCATTCAAGGCTGTATGCGCTTATTTAAGCTTCATGTATTTCTGGTCTTATGCCAATATATCGTTTTAATATCGCTCATGATATTTTTATTACAACAAAAATAAAACTCGGTGACGTTATGCAAAGTACAAATTCTTCCTCAACTGAAACCGATCATAAAGCCCATTTTCTTTCTCAGTCACTGGCACGTTTTATTGCTTTTTTAACCCGTCGTAGCGCACGACTGTTAACAGGTGCACGTAGTCGATGGGTCGGTTGCAAACCTGCCACCAAGCAGCGAATTTACTATGCCAATCACAATAGCCACATCGATTTTATTTTACTATGGTCATCATTGCCAACACCTATCCGTCGTAGAACTCGACCAGTCGCAGCGTCAGATTATTGGCTAAAAGATGGCTTTCGACGTTTTCTTATTCATGACACATTTACAGGTGTAACGATTCAGAGGAATCATAATGGGCAATCAGATCCACTTGAACCGATTAAAAATGTACTTCAGCAAGGCGATTCTATTATTTTCTTCCCTGAAGGAACGCGTAATTTAAATGATGATGTCGAACTCTTGCCCTTTAAAAGTGGGCTATATCATTTAAGCCAACAATTTCCAGAAGTTGAAGTCATTCCTGTTTGGATTTCGAATCTTAAACGTGTCATGCCCAAAGGGGCTTTAGTCCCATTACCCTTATTATCGACTGTGATTTTTGGTGCTCCATTAACATTCACAGTCCATACAGATAAAAATGACTTTTTATTGCAAGCACAGAAAGCATTATTAGAATTGAAAGAGGTTGAGTTCCAATGACAGCAACCAACTTACAGCAAACCTATTTGCTCTTTGCAATTTTTACTGGAATATTGGTCTTTGCCTCAACCGTGGGCTGGATCTTAAAAAAACGTACTGCTCAGCAAATTTCACCTGTTATTGATAATTTAAACGCACGTATCAATGCTTGGTGGGTCATGCTCATTGTGCTTGCTACAGCAATACTAATGGGAAAAGTTACTTTTATTTTACTTTTTGCAATTATCTCACTTTTTGCACTGAGAGAATTTATCAGTCTACTGCCTACACGCCGTGGTGATTATTTTCCATTATTGATCGCTTTTTATTTTGTTATTCCTTATCAATATTATTTGGTCTATATCGATTGGTACGGTCTATATTCCATTTTTATTCCATTGTATGTTTTTCTGTTAATCCCAATCGCTAGTTTGAAACAGGAAGACACCAAACACTTTTTAGAGCGCAGTGCCAAAATACAATGGGGACTCATGGTTTGTGTGTTTTGTATTTCGCACGTTCCGGCACTCATCAATTTAAAATTACCTGGCTTTCAAGGCGAAAAAATCTGGTTAGCCATCTGGCTAATTATTGTGGTACAAGCCTCTGATGTGCTGCAATATGTTTGCGGAAAACTATTTGGAAAACACAAGGTTGCACCGATACTTTCACCATCCAAAACCATTGAAGGTCTTTTAGGCGGTATTTTCTTGGCAACAGGTCTAGGCATTCTTATGAAATGGCTAACACCCTTTAGTTATTGGCAAGCAGCACTCATTGGATTGATTGTGTGTATCTTTGGCTTTTTTGGCGGTTTGGTCATGTCTGCAATTAAAAGAGACCGAGGTGTCAAAGACTGGGGACAACTTATTCATGGTCATGGCGGTATGTTAGACCGCATAGATTCAATTTGCTTCTCAGCACCGATTTTTTTTCATATTTTGCGTTATTGGTGGAGTTAAAAAAGAAGCTGTTCTTTTTATACCACACAGCATAAACCCTAGTTTTATAACTAGGGTTTATCTGACTTTTAAAAATAAGATGATATTTTCAAAGTCGTTAATGCATCATTTGCCCAAAGGCATAAACTACAACCATCAACATCACAACCGACGATGACGTTATTAATAATTCTAAAGCGTTCATACCCCACCCCCATATTAAGATGGTAGTCCTATTTAGACACGTTTAAGCTACATTTACAACCCAAAAGTGTGACAAATTTTGACATTTATAGACAAAAATAAAACATTATTAGCCAAACCTCTAATCTTTCTTACTTCGCAGACAATTTACTGTCCATCGTGATTAATAACAAAACCGACGCTGCGACTTTTTCTGTCAGTACATTTAATCTTTGTTGTGGCGTCCCTGTAATCAAATAACGATAATCATGTAATTTCCCAGAAAAAAGAATTGAAATAAAAAAAGTCCCTTCTGGTTTTTCTGTGGTTGCACTACCGCCAGGTTTTAATAAACCTGTACAAGCCACAATCACATCGGCTTTGGTAAATAGTTTTTTCCCCTCATTTGCCAAAGCTCGTGTAACCTCTGCCGACTCAGCTGTATATTGCTGAATTAATTCTGGGGCAATATGCAACACTTGTAGCTTAATACTCGGATCGTAACAGACCAAACTGCCCAATAAAATTTCTGCACCGCTATGTTTATAAATAGAAAATTGGCTGCATAAAAAACCTGAGCTGGCACTTTCTATAAATGCTATTTTAAGCTGCTGGCGTTCTAATTCATTACAACATTGCTTGAGCATAATTTCCCCATTACACTTCATTACGCCATTTAAAGTACTATTTGTCTAATTCCTAGTCACCCCCCAAGCATAACGGTTTATTCCGCGCTTAAAAACTGATACAACTAAAAATAAAGCATAGAAACAAAGGCAGAGATTACAATGAAAACAACCGTCAAATATGTGGTTTTAAAAAGTAAAGATTATCAGCTTGGCACATCACTGTTTGAAGAGGAATTAGATGCAGATAGCCAATATTTTGATCAAATTCCGTTAGTTATTCACTTTCAAAATCGAGATTTCAAAGTGAAAAGCAAGGAGTTACAGCGTAAACAAATTCAAGATGACTTTGAAGAAAGTCAGACCATTTTAGTCAAAGTGATTGCACAATAAGTTTAATCGACTCAATAGCACAACAAGTTAAATAACAATATAACATGGAGAAACTTTACTCCATGTTATAAGCAAACCAATCTAAATATTAATGCACAAGAACAATATATAAATATAGTGTTATTAATTAATCTCATAACATGAGAAATACATATAAATACTATGGATTAAGTAAAATTGCGCAAACTTTTGCTATAATTTCAAGTGATTTTTAAAGATACTTTTCAAAAACATGCATGATATAGCAGATTTAGAACCGCTCGCACGTGATGTGCCACATACCAAACGTGGGCATGAGCGTTGTCTTGCACTTTTATTAAGTGCAAATGAGTTGTTTTTACAACATGGCTATGATGCTGTTTCATTAGACGATATCGTCAACCATGCGGGTGGCTCGAAAGCATCGATCTACAAATATTTTGGCAATAAAGAAGGTCTATTTACCGCAATCTGTGACTACCGTCGTGAGCAGTTTTTTAAAGATATTTGTATGCCCTTCGATATTGAGAAAGACGACTTACGGCATTATCTCATTCAAACTTTACTGCATTTACAAATTCATCTTGTCTTACCTGAAAATGCTTCGTTCTTTCGTCTCATTATGGAACAAACCCAGCGTAGTACGCAGCTTGCTCAACATATCCATGAACAAGGTCCAAAGCATATTCAAAATGCGATTGCTTGTATATTAACTAAAGCCCATGCGCTCGGACTTATTCGGTGCGAAGAACCGCAATATTCCGCCCAACTCTTTTTTGGCATCGTACGTAATTTAGAATGGCAAGTGCTGATGAATATCTATGTACAAGAAAATGAGCAAGAAAACTTAAAATATATTCATTATTGTGTCGACCGCTTCTTAGACGGTCATCAAAAAACCTAGTTTTTTTGCATTTCCTAACATTTTTAGTATATAACTGTTAGTCTTTTCTTTTAACCAACCAACAACTAATTGTTGTACATGAAACAGCAATTATTGTGGAGTAACCATGGCTCTACGTCACTTTCTTACTTTACGCGATTTATCGACTTTAGAACTCAACCAAATTTTGCATCGTGCAATCGAATTGAAACGAAAACAGCACGACAACGAAGTTTTTCAACCTTTCGTTGGTAAAGTTATGGGCATGATTTTTGAAAAATCGAGCACCCGTACACGCGTTTCGTTTGAAGCAGGAATGAGCCAATTTGGGGGCAGTGCAATTTTCTTATCTCCACGAGATACCCAACTCGGTCGTGGCGAACCGATTGAAGATTCAGCACGTGTTATTTCAAGCATGTTAGATATTGTCATGATCCGAACTTTTGGACACGATATTGTTGAACGTTTTGCTTCTTATTCAAAAGTTCCTGTGATTAATGCTTTGACAGATGACCATCATCCATGTCAATTACTTGCCGACATGCAAACCTTCCTAGAACATCGTGGGTCAATCGAAGGTAAAACAGTCGCGTGGATTGGTGATGGCAATAACATGTGTAATTCTTATATCGAAGCGGCACATATGTGGGGCTTCAAATTAAAAATTGCTGCACCGAAAGGCTATGAACCACAGGAGAAATTCTTATCTGAGTTTGCTCACTGTGTTGAATTGGTAGACTCTGCGGAAGATGCAGCAGTGAATGCTGACTTGATCGTGACCGATGTCTGGGCAAGCATGGGACAAGAAGAAGAGCAAAAAATCCGTGAAAAAGCTTTTGCTGATTATCAAGTCAATGAACGCTTAATGAACCTCGCTCACTCTGACTGTTTATTTATGCATTGCCTGCCTGCCCACCGTGGTGAAGAAATTTCTGAAACCATGTTAGACCATTTGAATGCTGTAGTCTGGGATGAAGCTGAAAATCGCTTACATGCTCAAAAGGCATTGGTTGAATTTCTTATTAATGAAAATCTTAAAAAAGACTAAGAAATCCCTCTAAAAAAAGCACCTTTAGGTGCTTTTTTTATTTCGGCGAAGATATAATCAAAACCATAATGTCTATAAGTGATTAAACATATGCAATTAAAAACTATTATTCTTGGTGTATTCACCGCGACTTTCACCATGATTGCTTTGGCACAACCTACAGATTTAGATCAATATTTATTAAAGAAAAAGATCGTCGATACAAATTACACCGTTAAAAATTCAACTGCGCTGAATGAAATTTTAGATTACATAAGTGATGAAGATTCTCGTACGATGCCCTATCAACTTGATCAAAACATCGTGATTGAAAAAATGCGCTTATATGCAAATCGGATGGAAATTTCAGGACTAATTACTTCGCCAGACTTTAAACAATTTGCCCAAGACATTGGTGATGATCAAGTTCATGAAATGATGAAAAAAACATTGGTTCATAGTTGTCCTAAATTTTTCGAACATCAATTCCAAAGAGTAAATCCATATCAAGTTCAAATTAAACTCACTTCAGAACAAAAAAATTATAATCTAACTTTAAAGAACTCAGACTGTAATTTTGAATAACTAAGTTTAACGGATGAGTCCTTGGGGTTGCATAATAATGATTGCTGCCCCAGTCAATACAATTGCCCCACCCAATACATCCCATCTTGAAAGCATGACTTGATCGACATATCGTAACCACATGAGTGCAGTAAAAATATAAATTCCTCCATAAGCAGCATAAATCCGTCCCGATGCCGCAGGATGCAAAGTCAGTAACCACACAAAAATTACCAGACTAAGCGCTGTTGGGATCCACAACCAATAAGAGCGTCCTTGATTTAAAATTAAATATGGAAAATAGCAACCTAAAATCTCAGCAATTGCTGTAAGTACAAATAAGAAAAATGTGCTCAAAATTTTGATTAATGGCATATCCATAGAGATATTTGTCACCGTCAGAAAATATAAATAAAGCGCTACTAAAAAATAAGCAAAAAATAACCCGTGTAAACACGGGTTATTGACAAAAAGGTAAATTAAGCAGGTTCAGCAGTTTGATCTTCAAACACTTCAAGTTTCAAACCAACAGCTTCACCATTTTCCATTTTCACAGAAACTGCTACATTGCCGCCATGTTCTGCCAACTCACCAAATAAAATCATTTCAGCAAGTGGTTTTTTCAAATGCTCTTGAATCAATCTTTGCATTGGTCGAGCACCCATGAGGCGGTCATAACCATGTTCAGCCATCCATTCACGCGCACTCTGATCGACTTCAAGCATGACTTTCTTATCATCGAGTTGCGCTTGCAGCTCAGTCAAGAATTTATCTACTACACTCTCAATAACAGTCGTAGGGAGTGCTTTGAATTGAATCACACCATCCAAACGGTTACGGAATTCTGGAGAGAATGCTCGTTTCATCGCTTCCTGATTATCACGACTATTGTCTTGTTCCATAAAACCAATACTGATACGAGAAATACTTTCTGCACCAATATTCGTGGTTAAAACCAAGATCACATTGCGGAAATCTGATTTACGACCATTATTATCAGTTAAAGAGCCATGATCCATAATTTGTAATAACAAATTAAAGACATCTGGATGTGCTTTCTCAATTTCATCAAGCAACAATACACAATGTGGATTCTTATGGATCGCATCGGTTAACAAGCCCCCTTGGTCAAAACCCACATAACCTGGAGGTGCACCAATCAAACGTGAAACTGCATGACGCTCCATATATTCAGACATATCGAAACGAACCAGTTCAACACCGAGCAACTTCGCCAACTGTTTGGTGACTTCTGTTTTACCAACTCCTGTAGGACCTGCAAAAACGAAGCTTCCGACAGGCTTGTCTGGAGATTTTAAACCCGCGCGTGACAGCTTAATGGCAGAAGACAATGCATCAATTGCTTCATCTTGACCAAACACTACGCGTTTTAAATCACGTTCAAGATTTTCCAGAACTGTTTTATCATCTTTGGATACTGTTTTCGGTGGAATCCGAGCAATCTTCGAAACAATATCTTCAATATTTTCAACAGTAATCAAGCTTTCATCTTGTTCAGCTTTCAAACGACGCTGTGCGCCTGCCTCATCAATTACATCAATCGCTTTGTCTGGTAAAAAACGATCATTGATGAATTTCGCAGACAGTTCTACTGCCGAAACCAGTGCCTTATCGTCATATTTCACATGATGAAAATCTTCAAATTTAGATTTTAAGCCACGTAAAATATCAATCGTTTCAGAAATAGATGGCTCATTAACATCAATTTTTTGGAATCGACGTGAAAGTGCATGATCTTTTTCAAACACTTGTCGGTATTCTTGGAATGTGGTTGAACCAATGCAACGCAATGATCCATTCGCTAAAGCTGGCTTGATTAAATTCGATGCGTCCATTGTGCTCCCCATACTTGAGCCAGCACCAATAATCATATGAATTTCATCAATAAATAAGACAGCTTCAGGTCTTTTCTTCAACGCATTTAACAATTGTTTTAAACGTTTTTCGAAATCTCCACGGTACTTAGTCCCAGCAACTAATGCACCAATGTCTAGACTAAAAATTTCAGCATTTGCAAGCGGCTTTGGTGCCTTACCATTAACAATAAGCCAAGCCAAACCTTCTGCAATAGAAGTTTTGCCCACACCTGGATCACCAACGAGTAATGGATTATTTTTACGGCGACGGCATAAAATTTGTGCCGCGCGCTCAATTTCTTTTTCACGACCAATGAGCGGATCAGTTTTGCCTTTTTGTGCCTCATGATTCAGGTTGGTCGTGTAAAGCTCTAATGGACCTGCATTGGCTGAAGATGTGGACTCCCCATCCAACTCTTCGGCTTCCTCTTCAACTTGGACTTCATCTTTACGCGTACCATGCGACAAGTATTGCGTTAAAGTTAAACGATTAATTTGATGACGTTTTAATAAATAGACCGCAAATGAATCCCGTTCGGAATACATTGCCACTAAAATATCTGCCCCTTCTACAGTGCGGTCACCGCCACTCGATTGTACGTGGAAAATGGCGCGTTGCAGAATACGATCAAAGCTTTCAGTGGGATGTGGTGCTTGATCGCTGTTTTCACCAAGTTTCGGAGTATGTTGTTCTACGTATTCTTCTAATTCTTTCCGTAAGACGATGATATCTGCACCGCATGCTTTTAATGCATTCACAGCAGAGTCGTTGTCTAGTAATGCCAATAATAAATGTTCAACTGTTAAGAACTCATGTCTCTTTTGACGAGCCATGCTTACAGCCAAACGTAATGATACTTCCAATTGACGACTGAGCATGTAACCCCCTTAATCTTTTGGCTCAATCTGACAAAGTAGTGGATGACCTTGAGATCGAGCGTAATTATTGACTTGGTTCGCTTTGGTTTCCGCGATGTCTCTTGGATATACGCCTGCAACACCTTTACCTTCGTAATGTACTGTTAACATTACTTGAGTGGCTTGGTCAAGATTCATTGCAAAGTATTGTTGTAAAATTTCAATTACAAAGTCCATTGGGGTGTAATCATCGTTCATTAAAACGACAGCATACAAAGATGGACGCTTTAATTCGGGTGGCGCAGTTTGTACAGCAACATCCCCATGCTCATCGTGCTGAGGTTCATCCACTAAACGCGGATTAAAATGCCAGTCGACTAAACCAGACTGATAAAAACTACTTTTAATGTCGTTTAGACAAATTGGGCGTTTCGAATTTCGCATATGATCATTTACAACTATTGAGCATTTGCTTCAGCTTGAGGAATTTCAGAGATATTGGCAGATGGTGACTCGACTGCATTCCCTTTCGCCCAACTAAAGCGTTTAATTACAGGTGTATTCGTTCCAGTTAAACGAACTTCTACAAATTGTGGGGTAAAGCCTTTAGGCATTGTCCAACGCCCAGTCAAACGCTCGTATTCATCAAAGTTAAAGTTTTTATCTTCCATTGGAACAACCAAAACTTCAGTGCCTTGAATAAGATGTAAGGCTACTTCCCCAGAAGTATTACGTTTACTTGGGCTAACTTGCACTAAATCTAGCTGATATTCAAAAGCATTTTCAGGTAAAGGCTTAATACTTAAATTTTGTATAGTTAAGCTTAGACCACCACGCTGGCGCAACACTTCACGATAAAGTGCACCCAAACTTCTAGCCTGATTTTCACTGTCCTTCGCTTGATTGAGTGCAGTGAATAAATCATTTGAATTACTGACTGCAACATCACGCTCTTGTACCGCGGTATTCATGCTTTTGTTTAAGCCTTCAAGCGTTTGTTTTTGCTTTTGTACAACTTCAACCAGTTGTTCGGCATCTGCATCATAACCAACCACTGTTAAACCCTGCCGATGTCCGACCGAATAGCCAATAAACCCGCTTCCGAGTACCAAAACGGCAGCACCAATCACCAAAGGTAAATTGGTTTCAAGAAAAGGCTTTTTGACAGGTTCATTCGATTGTGACGTAGTGTTCGAGTCAGTATTCTGCATCGTCATCTCTTATTTTGAATTATTCAAAACACACATTTAAATCTAAATTTAAATGTGTGTGAAGGTATTTAATAAGTTTTATGGTAATAAACCAATGCCTTCTAGTCCTGCTGTTTCAGCAAAACTGAACATTAAGTTCATATTTTGAACAGCCTGACCAGCAGCACCTTTGACCAAGTTATCTTGCGCAACTAAAACCACTAATTTCTTAGGTTGTGGTTTATATAGAGCAATACGCAATTGATTGGCCCCGCGTACTGAACGTGTTTCAGGTGAGCTGTTTTCAGGCATTACATCCACGAAACTTTCGTTTGCATAGAATTGTTCATACCATGTTTGTAAATCGACAGCAGCACCCGCATCCGTTAGGTCCACATAAATAGTACTGAGCATGCCACGAATCATAGGTACCAAATGCGGAACAAATAAGATTTGATCAAAAACACCGGTTTGACCAGAAATATTTTCTAAGGCTTCTACAATTTCAGGATGGTGACGATGTCCTGCTACACCATAAGCTTTGAAGTTATCAGCATTTTCAGTGTAAATCATACCCATACTGGCTTTGCGTCCAGCACCAGAAACACCTGATTTCGCATCAATAATAATACTCTCAGGTTTAACCAATGTGTCGCTATGCTTAAACAATGGTGCTAAGCCAAGTTGTACCGTTGTAGGGTAGCAACCAGGATTACCAATGACATTTGCCTGCTTAATTTTTTCGCGGTTCAGTTCTGATAAACCATAGACCGAATCTTTAAGCAGTTCAGGGCAAGCATGTTGCATGCCATACCATTTTTCAAATTGCACCAAATTTTGCAAACGAAAGTCTGCTGCTAAATCAATTACTTTAGTATTTGCTGCGACCAATTCTTCTGCATGCTTCATGGCTACGCCGTGCGGTGTCGCAAAAAACACCACATCACACTGTTTTAATTGTTCGATATTTAAGTCTGAATATTTCAGGTCTGTATGCCCACGTAGACTAGGGAACATATCATCGACACGGCGACCATCTTCAGTACGTGATGTCAGTACATTGACTTGTACATTTGGATGTCGAAGCAATAGGCGCAACAATTCAACACCTGTATAACCTGTTCCACCAACAATACCTACTGAAATCACGCGTTTTACCCCTATTCAAAAGCAGCCATTTTGTAACTGCGTAGTATGACAGGAAGTTGAGGCTTTCTAAACTGTTTTACTTGGATTTTATATGTTTTAGTGTTGTTAAAGCTTTAACTCAATGCAGGGGGAAATCACTTTGGTATGATCCAAACCTATACAATTCCGTCCAGATCGCTTCGCGGAATACAGTAATTGATCAGCAACACCAATTGCCCGTATAAAATCTTGCTCAAAGATCTGCGCTAAACCAAAACTGGCAGTCACTGATATTTTGCTGACTGATAACTGACTAGTTTCTATATTGACCCGAATACGTTCGGCAATTGTATAAGCCTGATGTTGGTCGTCTACTTGTAGCAGCAGAATAAACTCTTCACCACCAAAACGCCCAACCAAATCCTGATCTCGAACATTTTCTCGAATAATCTGCCCAACATGTTGCAGAATACTATCGCCAATCAAATGCCCATGTTGATCATTGATACGCTTAAAATGATCAATATCACACATCAGTAAAAAAAAGGTATCTTGAGATGTATATGAAAGTACTGACTTGGCTTTTTCATAAAAACCACGTCGGTTTAATAAATTGGTTAATGGGTCTTTCTGACGCTCATCATTCAACTTATGAATAATATCTCGCACCAAAGTTCCTAACAGAACAATCGCAAACCACATGCTTAAAAAAATACTTGCAGCAAGCATAATTAACCACCAAACAGAGGTGACCAACATGTCCGCTTCAATATTACTTAAAAATAGATAAATAATTAAACTGCGTACAAAGGTATAAATTACAATAAAAAAATAAGAAAAATCTACAATTTTATTAAATATATCAATGTTTTGATAATTTTTAAATATCGAAAATAAAACCAACGACTCAACTGTTGCGATAGCAAAATTAAGAATCAACATCCTGATCCATAATTCATTGTCTACATATGAAAAATAGCTCAGCAACAATAGTGCTATCACAATTAAACCAAAACACCAATACGAATGCGCATGGGCTTTTTTCCTTAATGCCATTGCATAAGCGCTTGCCCAAGCCCCAAATAAATACATCCCTCCCAGTAAAGGCGCGTACAAAGCCAACTCCAAATTAGACATAAAGCTTTGTGCTGCCACTGAAAAAGAAGGCACGATATAGCCTAGACCTAGCCAAAATAAGTATTTGGGAGCCTGATAAAAATAATGGCATATTAAAAACAAGCTTCCCATTAAGATCAGGCAAGCTGGAACAATTAATATAAAATAATGGGTATCTGTAAAATTCACGCCCAATACCAAAAATTTGTACTAAAAGTAACCGCAGTGTAGATGATTTATTGACTCATTCAAACTCAAATCGACCACATCAATCACATCGTAAAATTTAGGTATTTCAAGAAGAGAACCACCAAAAAGGTAATGTTGTATTTTTTAAGGTATGACGATGCTGTTTAAAGTCTGGATCGTATTCAGCCACTTTTGCCCAAAAATGAGCACTATGATCAAAATAAACGGTATGTGCCAATTCATGTACACACACATAGCGTGTAATTTCCAAAGGAAACAACACTAAACCACTATTCAACATAATGTCGTGCTTCGCACTACAACTCCCCCAACGCGTTTTAGGTTGCCGAATACTGCACTGCGAATATTGTAAACCCGTCTCACCAGCAATTTGTGCCAAATAAAGTGGTAAATGCTGCTTTGCATAAGCAATGACAAAAGCTTTTAAATATTGTTCAGGCTGTCGATCACTCACCCAAAGCTGATGATTTTGTTCATCAAAAATAAAAGATTGCTTTTGTGTTTTATAAAGAACTGGTAAAGGTTGCTCTAGATTAAACAGGTTCAATTGTATCGGTAGGCTTCGATCAAGCTGCCCCACTTTATTTTGTTGTTTTTGCCAAGTCTCAATCATCCATTGCTCAGACTCACCCAAGAAAGCCTGTATTTGTTTTTGGCTACAAAACTTCGGAACGGTTAAGCGAATTTGAGTAGGCTCAACACGTAAACGTAACCGTGTTGCACGAGCATGATGAGTGATTTGTATGTCAGGTAAGTCTGCTAAGGTCATTAATATTATTCTTTTATTTAATCATCCTCCCCAGCCCTCCTTTTTGAAAGAAGGGAGAAAACTAATAAGTAATAATTTTACTAAATGAGTTTTCTTGCACAAATTTTAAAGCAGTGCTTTAAAATTTGCTCAGGGTATGGGGAGATTTAAAATTAAACAGCAGTACGTTCTTCAATGCCGTTGTCTGTTGCAACGACAGCAATATCAGCTTTGTTTAATGCAAAAATACCATTACACACCACGCCCGGAATGTTATTGATGGTCTTTTCTAATTCAAGCGCATTTAGAATATTTAAGTTATAAACATCTAAAATCACATTGCCGTTATCAGTGACTACGCCTTCACGATAAACTGGGTCACCGCCTAAGCTTACGATTTTACGTGCAACAGCAGAACGCGCCATTGGAATGACTTCCACAGGTAATGGAAACTCACGACCCAATTGCTCAACCCATTTTGAATCATCAACAATACACACAAATTTCTTCGCAATAGAAGCGACAATCTTCTCACGCGTGAGTGCAGCACCACCGCCTTTAATCATATGCATGTGACGGTCAATTTCGTCTGCACCATCGACATAAGCATCTAAACCACCCACATGGTTCATATCAACCACTTCAATGCCGAGTTTCTTTAGACGTTCTGCGGTTGCTTCTGAACTCGCAACAGCCGCTTCAAGTTGAAGTTCTGGCAATAAATCAATTAGAAAATTAACGGTACTGCCTGTACCCACTCCTAAAATGCCGCCTTTTGGTAAGTGTTTTAAAGCGGCTTTCGCTGCTGCTTGTTTTTTCTCATCTTGGCTTGCATATAGACTCATGACATCACTCAACTTTTTTTCACGTTTTGCGCAATTTTAAAACGCAAATGTGCAGGGGTTTGTTACAATAAACGCCTATTTTAAACTGTTAGATGGAAAATTAACATGCTGTCTCGTTTGGTTCGACAAATTTTACAAGCAACGGTATACGACGTTGCAATCGAAACCCCACTCGAAGCAGCGCCACGAATTAGTGAAAAACTAAACAACAACATTCGCTTTAAACGCGAAGACTTACAACCTGTCTTTTCTTTCAAACTACGCGGCGCTTATAACCGTATTAGTCAATTGCCGAAATCTCAGTTGGAACGTGGCGTTATTACTGCTTCAGCAGGTAACCATGCTCAAGGCGTGGCTTTATCTGGTCAAAAGTTAGGTATTCGCGCCATTATTGTTATGCCGAAAACCACACCAGACATTAAAGTACAAGCCGTAAAACGTTTAGGTGGTGATGTTATTCTACATGGTGACTCATTCGATGTTGCCAATAAATATGCTATTCAACGTGCCAAAGATGAAGGTATGACATTTATTCCCCCTTATGACGATGAACTGGTCATGGCGGGTCAAGGCACCATTGCCAATGAAATTTTACGTCAATGGCGTGATGTCGAATATGTATTCGTTGCTGTGGGTGGTGGCGGTTTAATCGCAGGTATCGCAGCTTATTTAGGCGATGTTGCGCCGCATGTCAAAATTATTCCTGTTGAATATGACGAATCGGCTTGTTTAAAAGCAGCGTTTGAAGCCAATGAACGTGTGATTCTACCTCAAGTTGGTCTATTTGCAGATGGTACAGCAGTCGCACAAATTGGTGAAAAACCATTTGAAGTGTTACAACTGCAAAAATCAGATAACTCTGGGCCTATCGTTGAGCGTGACGTTGTACTGGTGAATACTGATGAAATCTGTGCAGCCATTAAAGATACTTATGATGAATGTCGTAGCATTGTCGAACCTTCTGGTGCAATGGCTTTAGCAGGCATTAAAAAATACGTTGAAGAACATAATATTCACGGTAAAAACATGGTGTCAATTGTTTGCGGTGCAAACATGAACTTTGACCGTTTACGCTATATCGCAGAACGTACAGAACTGGGTGAACACAAAGAAGCGATCTTTGCAGTAACTATTCCAGAAGAAAAAGGCTCTTTCCTTAACTTCTGTCGTGCACTACAAGGTCGTAACATTACCGAATTTAACTATCGTGCGAGCAATGCTTCTGCCGCGCAAGTTTTTGTAGGGATTAGCCTAAAAAGTGGTGAAAAAGAACGCCACGACATTCATGAGTTACTCAAAACTCAATATGATGTCGATGATCTTTCTGATGACGAAGTTGCAAAACTACACATTCGCTACTTGGTTGGTGGTCATGCAGATTTAGAAAATGAGCGCTTGTTCCGTGTCGAGTTTCCAGAGCGCCCTGGCGCATTGCTCACTTTCCTTGAGCGTTTAGGTCCAACCCATAACATTACCCTATTCCACTATCGTAACCACGGCGCTGCCGAAGGTCGCGTTTTGGTCGGTTTAGAAGCCAGTGATGCCAAACAAAATCCAGATGGCTTAATTGAAACATTGGAAAGTATTACTTATCCATACGTGGAAATTACTAACAATCTTGGTTACCAACGCTTCTTAAAATAATCAATTGAGTCAACCCAAACAGAGTCTTTATGGCTCTGTTTGTCATTTAAATAGACCAAGACATTTCAGAAGGTTGATATTTTTCAACTGTTAAACCAGCACCATCAAATTGCTGATTAAATAACGCACAGAATGCTTCTATTTTTTTCGACTGATTCGGTACGGCAAGCCAATAGTGCTCTTCTCCCCAAAGCAACAATAACGCAAAATTCTGAGATTTCAGGAATTTATAAATTTCATCTAAGATGATTTCTAAAATTTGATCCTGTACTCGATAAAACCGTCCAATCACATGCTCAAATTGTTCATAGTGTTTTAAGATTGGATCTGCACGTGATTGTATTTGTGCTTGCACCATTTCAATTTCAGTGATCATGTGCTGAAAAACAGGATGTGCTGCCAGTCCATTTTCCAAATATTGATGAATGTTCAATGCAATCAAATATTCAAAAGTTTGTTCATTTTCCTGAGCATTTAACCAAGCTAAAAAATGTTCTGCTTTTGCACGATACTTTTTTTTAGGTAATGGATGCTGTTTCAGCTCAGGAAACCACTTTCTTAACTGTTTATAAATTTTCTTTTCATTCATATGAAAACCCTAATTATTTTATTCATTTTGCTTTTACTACTAAATGTACAGTCAATGCAGCAAAACTTCATTTCAAGCATCAATTAACGCTATGATTAGACATTATGAAATTTTAATGTGTAAATAATAATACACCTAACAAAATAAGGACCTAACATGGCTCAATTTGCAGTGATTGGTTTAGGAAGTTTTGGTGCAACTGTTGCAACTGAATTGGTAGAATTAAAGCATGACGTGCTGGGTATCGATAGTAATAAAAAATATGTAGAAAACATTTCTGATGTATTAACCCATGCTGTCATTGCGGATGCAACGGATGAACACGTACTCAATGAATTAAATATTCAAAACTGTGATGCTGTTGTAGTGGCCATTGGGGAAGATATTGAAGCCAGTATTCTCTGTGTTTTGCATCTCAAGAATCTTGGCATTGAAAAAATTTGGGTAAAAGCAAAATCAAAATCCCACCATATGATCCTGAGCCATTTGGGAATCAATAAGATTATTCACCCAGAAGAAGATATGGGCGTCCGTGTTGCACAGTCGCTCAGCTATCCAATGGTCAGCCGTTATATGTCTTTGGAAGATGATCGCTATATGGTAAAAATTGAGATTAAAGACAATTTACATGGCACTCGCTTTCAAACCATTTGTGAGTACAACTCAGAAATTAAAGTCATATTACACAAGCGTGGCAAAGATATTTTATATCAGGTAGACCCCAATTTGGTATTACAACATGGTGATATCATTGTGGTTGAGGGTCATTTGGAACAACTACGAAAATTATCGAATCGTTTTAAATAATATGAAAATAATACGAAAAAAGCCCAAAAATACGGTTAACTTAAGCCCTCCTAGCTTATTAGCACTCGGCTTTTTAAGTTTTATCCTCATTGGGACCTTGCTGCTCAAATTACCCATTGCCCATCATGGTGATTTGTCTTGGATACATGCGCTATTCACCGCAACATCGGCAGTAACCATTACAGGTTTATCTGCTGTCAATGTTGGTGAAGCTTATACTGTATTTGGCAAAGTCGTCATTATGCTATTACTGCAATGTGGTGGTTTAGGTTTTATGACTTTCGCCATTTTAGCCGTGATGAGCCTTTCAAATAAAATTGGGCTAAAACAGCAAATTATGGCGCAGGAAACAATTGGACACACCAGTTTATCCAAGGTCTCTCATACGATTAAAGCGGTTTTGCTGTATTCGTTATTTTTCGAAGCCATCGGCACATGTATTCTCACAATTGCATGGATGCAAGAATATGACTTTTTAAAGGCTTTCTTTTACGCAGCCTTTTATAGTGTTTCTGCCTTTAATAATGGTGGATTTTCTTTATTTCCGAATAGCTTAATGGACTTTTCCAGTCACTACTTCATTACTTTTACCATTAGCATGCTGTATATCATTGGTGGGATTGGTTTCTTGGTCTTAATGGACATTAAACACCAAAGAAGCTGGAAAAAACTCAGCCCAAATAGCAAGCTAATTTTATTAACGATCACAGGTCTTAATCTATGTGCCTTTGTGGCATTTTGGCTATTAGAGGTCAATAATCCTCTTACACTAGCCCCAATGAGCACGATGGAACAAGCCGTTAATGCATGGTTCCATGCGACAGTTCCGCGCTCCTCTGGATTTAACAGTTTAAATGTAGGTGACATGACTGATGCATCTGCACTGGTGACCATGGTGCTCATGTTTATTGGCGGTGGCTCTTTAAGTACGGCAGGCGGTATCAAAGTCGGTACTTTTATTGTTGTCACCTTAAGCGTGATCAGCTTTTTACGCCGTGCTGATGAAATACGTATTTTTAATTTTTCTATCCCACAAAATACGTCATTCAAAGCTATGGCTGTAGTTTCTATTACCGCCATGTTGGTGTTTATTGGATTTTTATCCTTATTGCTGTTAGAACCTAAGCACCATTTCCTCGATTTACTCTTTGAAGCCGTATCGGCAGCCTGTACTGTGGGTCTATCACGCGGTATTACTTCCGACTTACAACCTGCCAGTCAAATTACCTTAATGCTGCTCATGTTTGCAGGTCGACTGGGTCCACTTACTTTAGCCTATATGATTGCCACGCCCAAAAAAACACGCTTAAAACATCCACCTACGGATATTCAGATCGGTTGAAGAATTCAAGATGCATCTCTACTCAAAAGACAAGATGTTTGAGAATTTAAGCAGCATCCAATTTTATTCCCTACAGACAAACCATGAACTAAGCGCAAGTAATCAAGTTTAAAGTGAATACAAACTCTTTTTCAGTAAGTGAATACAACGCAATTTACAATACAGAATACTGACGAATAAAAGACTGCAAAACAAAGTGAAAATAAACTACAAAATAATCCCATATTAAAGAAAAAGCCTGAAATTAATATTTCAGGCTTTTTAAAATTCAGATTGGAAATGATCAGTACCAATTGAGTAACGAAACCCCCAACCCGACATAGGTTGCACGATGATTATAATCAATCAAACTTTCCCCATAACCATCAAACAATTGAACATAGCCACGCAATTTACCACTAATTGGAAATGCCCAATCAAATTGAACTGCTCCGTGTGCATCATCACCACCTTTTAATGAGTGACGTAGCATCAATGAAAAATCATGGTCATTCCAACGATAAAATGCGGTTAAATCACCACGACCAATATAGTTTTTAATATCTGGATTGTTATCATCTTTCGCATCTTCTTCAATGCGATACCAAGGACGTAACATCAAGGCAAAGTTATCACGCTCAAAACCAACATTAAACATAATGCGGTTCCAACTACGTGATAGTGGATCTGCTCGACCATTCGATTGATGATTTAGGGTTACACCCAATAAGCGCGCATTTAAACCCAATATTTCATAATTGGTCCGAAACACCAAGCTTGCTTCAGGTTCATAGTTAGTTTCACGAAAAGGACGTGATTCATCACCATTATAAACTTGCCAACGTGATGATTGTGTATAGCCCAACCAAACATCACCATTATCACCAAATAAATTTTCCAACGCTTTGGTTTTTAACGATAATTGAAATTTGGCTTCCATTGAGGTGAGGTTGAGTTCCTCACCAGTTGGCACAGTATTGTTTTCGTTCGGACTAGATGGACGTTCATTTTTATCAGATGTCCAAAATCCCGGCATCAGATAAACGGGCTGATGCGCACGAATATTCCATGTTCCAAGTTTACTGGCCGTCGACAATTCCCAACGCTTATCCAGTAAAGATGTATTCAGGTTAATTGCTGGGCCTTCAGCAGCGAAAATATTACTTACACCATGACTAATTTTTTCTTTCAGCGTTTCTGGTTGGGTCGGTTCAGGTGTCAGTTCATTTGCGGCCTGACGTTCAGAAAGAAGTGCTGGTTTTTCTGCCTCCGGTACTTTAAACAAAGTATCGTAACAAACCAAACGATCAGCATTCGATTCTAATGCCACACAGGCTTCTGGGCTTGCTGGCGCAATCGAAGAATCTGGATTCATAGCATGTACATTCGCCACATACAATGAACTGAGCATGATCATGCTCAGTTGCAAAGTAGTGCGTTCAAATAATTTGAACGCCATAAACACACCTCTTATTTTTTATTGTATTAATTAACCTGATAGATCTTGAAACCAAGCGTTAACAATTCATCTTTTTTCGCCATTGGCGCCACAACAGCCTTATTGGCTTCTTGATTAAGTAAATATTGTTCCGCTACACGCTTCAAATCATCTAATGTCACGGCCAACAAGCGTTCACGTAATTGCTTGCGGAATGCAGGTGTCCGTGCATGCAACAACGCATAGCAAGCAGTAATCGCTTCGCCCGCTGGTGAGCCAGGTTTATCCATAGAAGCAATGAGACCTAAAATTGCTTCTTCCAACTGATGTGCTTGTTGTTCAGTATTCAACAACCAAGCCACACTGGCTTCAAAATCATTAAATGTTTCTGCTAAGCGTGGGTCACGGTAGCTATAGAAGCGGAAAGAACAAGCATTGCCATCATAACTTGCGCCACCACCATAAGCTCCGCCTTTTTCACGGATTGCACTATGTAAGAAACCATTACGCAAATACGCTGCCAATACCATGAGTGGTGCTGCATCAGCGTGCGCGACATCTACAGCAGGATAGGCTGATGCACAAAATTGTACATTGGCTTGGATTAGCCATGCTTCATCTGCATCGGTATCAACCTGCTCAGCAGTTTTTAAAGTTACAGTGTGTTTAGGAACATCTAACTTGTCCCACACATTTTGAATCTCTTCCACTAAGCGGTCTGATTGATGTTCTTCGCAAACCAACAAAAACTGTTTTGGTGCTTGTAAAAGTTTCAAATGAATCGCTTTTAATTCATTAATCAAATCATCATAAGCCGCTGCATCATTTTCAATACGACTAACCAAATCACCCAGCCAGTTTAATGCACCTAAACCTGTGTTGTGATAATCGCGTTGTGCCAAAGCACTGTGGTTACGTCCCGCAATTTGCATAGCGTAACTATGCCCTGAACCCGAAAGACGTGATGCCCAACGCGTTTTACGTTGTTGTAATAACTCGACAATTCGATCTTTTTCATCAAAACGTAGCTGTTCAAAAGCCAATTTCAACAAAGCAATACTGTCAAAATTACTCACCAACGATTTAGTGGTCAAAGTTAACCATGCACTAATCTTCTGTTTATCATCCACTTTAGAACGTAAAGAGGCACCCATACCCAAACCACCACTCACTGCGGTTTGCAGTTGTTGTAGCTCAAGATAATTATACTGACCCGCACCAACTTCACCCATCAAAATGGACAGCAAGTTAAAGTATGGCGATTGCACTACATCTTGCGGAATTTCAATCAGCACCTGATTATAGTAAATACCATTGGTACCTGCATGATAAAGGTTTAACGGGTAGTCAATACGGTTTGAGATAATCTCGCGCAACTGCCCTTGTACAATTTGTAGTTCCGCAGGTACATCTTCCAAGCCTACTTTAGGCAACAAATTTAAGTCATCAGGTGTATCTTGACGAACTTTCAGCGCTTCAGTTTGTGCTTGAATTTCTGCTTTTTCCGCTTCGGTCAGTTGTGCACCAATTTCGGCTAAACGAGCTTTTTCTGCCGCCGCTTCCACTGCAGATTTGTTGGCATCAGGCACCAAGGTCATTTGCACGCGATGCGGGTTATCAAGCAAATGTGTTTTGATAAGATTTGATAGCCACATCGGATCCTTGAGTTCTTCTTTCACTGCAGCAATGGCTGAATCGACATCCCAAACCGTGATTGGATCGCTATGGTGAATGGCGCTGCCCAAACCATTTAAGATGAGGCTTAGACCATACGGCATGCCATCACCATTGATTTCACGTTGGTGTAATTCAATTTGATGTAAAATCGCATCGACCATGTTTTGATCGACAGGTTTCGAAGCCACTTCTTCTAAAACTTTAAACACACCTGCTTTAAACTCTGCAGCATGCTCAGGGTTTGAACCTTGTACGCCACAGTAGAAAGTCATTTCATAGTTAGAGTCATCTACACCCATAATTGGGCCTGTAGACTGCGCATAACCGCAAGTCTCTAAATAATGGCGTAGCGGAGAAGCCGAATCTTCCAACAATACACCTTCTACAAGGCGCATTCCTAAACGTAGTTTGATCTCACTGGCTTTAGGCAATAACCATGAAATGATGTGATAAGTTTTGTCTTTTAAATCTTCTGCATCTACCGCATAAGTTTCAGTCACTTCAAGTGGCGCAGTCAGACGTCGTTCTTCTTTAGAAAACAGGGTTTCACCTTTTGAAAACTTCGCCAATGCCAAAGTTTCAAATTGTTCTTGTAAGTTATAAGCAGGCTCATTACCAAAGGTCATGAAAACTGCATTACTTGGGTGATAATGTGACTTATAGAAATTAACTAACTCAGGGTAAGTTAAATCAGGAATGTCTTTAGGGTCACCACCTGAGTTGTAATGGTAAGTCGTTTCAGGAAATAAGTGATGCGCAAGTTGGTGATATAACTGATCTGAAGGCGAACTCATCGCCCCTTTCATTTCATTGAAAACCACACCTTTATATACAGGCTCACCATTTTCAAGCTCAATGCGAATCCCTTCTTGAGCAAAATCTAATGGATTTAAATTGGCTGCAAATGCTGCATCCAAATACACTTCAAGTAAATTCTGGAAATCTTTTTTATTCTGGGTTGCAAATGGATACGCCGTCCAATCCGCAGCGGTAAACGCATTCATAAAAGTATTTAATGAACGTCGAATCATTAAGAAGAACGGGTCACGCACTGGGAATTTTTCAGAACCACACAATGCTGTATGTTCTAAAATATGCGCTTCACCTTTTGAATCCATGGGTTGGGTACGAAAAGCCACCAAGAACACATTTTCATCGTGGTTAGTCGCAAGATGATAATGTACAGCGCCAGTCACTTTATGCTGATACTCGGTCACTAAAATATCTAAGGCTTCAACATGGTGTTGACGAATCAACTGAAACGCGGGATGTACAGTTTGGGAAAGGGTTTCAGTCACATCTACAGTCATGTGCGCTCCTAATAATCTTTTAAATAAAACTGAAATGATTATAGCTTTAGTTTGAGCCATAATTCACGTATAAACCCGAGTATTTTATTCAGGTCTGGAACAATACACAGTAACACACTGTGCATTGTGTTAAATGCAGTAAATTACTGAAAAACTAGATTAAATATTTAAAGTAGTTATAGCTTGGATTATTTTCGACCCAAACATAGTTCTGTTTTTGATAAAAATCTGCGGCTAATCGTGTATCTGTATGTAAACAGAGCGCTGAAAAGTTAGGTTTAGCTTTATTTTCCAAGTATGCCAACAGGTCTTTTCCAACGCCATGTCGTCTATATTTGGGGTGTACATAAAAACGTCTTACTCGACCAATTCGGCTTTTTTGCCCATCTTCTTCACGTTGTTGATTTAATCCACCACACCCAATCAGCTTTTCACCATCATAAGCAACTAAAAAAAATTCACCTTCATCCTGAAATCTATTTTTGCCATTGGCAAATTCTTCAATTAAACACTGAACAATATTGAATCCTTCTTTATTTGCAAGTTTGAGTAAACTATCAATCTGAGTGGGTAATTGTGTCGCTTCTTTAATGATGAGGTCCATGTTTTATCTATTACCTAACACTGGTTTTTGCCTATTAAACAATAAAACACAATCAATTACGCATAATCTTGAATTTTATTCACAAAACTTCTGCAATCCTGAGCATTGGTGTAAACTTAGCGTTTTATTTTAGATGTGATTGAACGACATGACCTCTGTTGATCTTTTTGCAATTGGTAATGCGCTGATTGACCAAGAATTTAAAGTTTCTGATGAATTTCTTACGCAACACAATCTGCAAAAAGGAACCATGCAACTCACTGATGGCGATCAACAAGCAAATTTATATACTCAACTGCAACAGTCTGAAGTTTATAAAGGTCAGGCTTCTGGCGGTTCTGCTGCCAATACAACCGTGGCATTTAGCGCACTTGGTGGTACAGCATTTTATGGCTGCCGCGTAGGTAATGATGAATTAGGTAAAATTTATTTAGACGGCCTAAACGAAGCAGGCATTCAAACCACCGCTAAATCAGTCAGTGATGGTGTAACGGGCACGTGTATGGTTCTAGTCAGCCCTGACTCAGAACGTACTATGCAAACTTACCTAGGTATTACCGCGGAACTTTCTGCAGAACAAATTGACTTCGAACCTTTAAAAAATGCGCAATGGCTTTATATTGAAGGTTATCTATCTACAAGCACTACTGCACGTGTTGCAGTCAAACAAGCCCGTGAAATTGCGCGTGCGAATCAAGTCAAAATTGCATTAACGCTGTCTGATCCAGCCATGGTGCAATATGCGCGTGAAGGCTTAAATGAATTGTTAGATGATGGCGTAGATTTACTCTTCTGTAATCAACAAGAAGCCATGATGTATACAGAGACTACGACAGTTGAAGATGCATTAGCAAAATTGAAGCTACATAGTAAATACGTTGTAATTACATTAAGCGCAGAAGGCGCGATTATTTCATCTGAACAAGAAACCATTCGTGTGCCTGGTCGTGCAGTGACTGCGGTTGATGCCAATGGTGCTGGCGATGCATTTGCTGGTTCATTCCTATATGCATTGAACACAGGCGAAAATTTACAGACTGCTGCTGAACTCGCCATTTTAATTTCAAGTGAAGTGGTTTCACAGTTTGGTCCACGTCTTGCCAATCAAGACTATGCACAATTGCTAACAAACTTTCAAAAGAAGGAATGTGCCTAATGCATAAACTTTGTATGACCGAAGACATTCCAGAGCGTGAAGCACGTGCTTTTGAAACGCCGAATGGTGATACGATTTTTATTACACAGCGCGATGGTGCTTTTTTTGCCTATCAGAATGTTTGCCCACATCTACAAGTTGAACTTGAATTTCTTGAAAATCAATTTCTAGACCGTGATCAAGAATATATAGAGTGCTCTACACACGGTGCACTCTTTACCGTAGAGACGGGCGAATGCATATCTGGTCCTTGCCTAGGTCAGTCACTTGAAAAGGTCGAGATAACTGTGCATTCTGATGGTGGAATCTACCTACCTGAATAATATATGGAATTTGCCATGCTTGAGTTAATACACGATATAAATTTAATGCCGTTTCATTTAAGTTTATTAGCACTTGTATTACTCAGCTTGGTAGAAACCATTGGTTACTTTTTACACATTCAACCAAGCCAATTTTTGAAGCGTGTTATTCCTCAAAAACTCGCAGAAGCTCCCTTACTCAACGTAAAATTTTCCAAAATCTTAATTTTAGTCTTCCTGTTGATGAATTTCAGTTTTTCTGGCTATTTCCTTCAATTTAGTTATTTCGCACAACAAGAAAGTTTTTTACCAGCATATTACGTCATTCTTCCCGCATTAATTATCGCAATTTTCTTTACTGTATTTATGATTCATTGCCTAGATCAGGTGATTAGACCTACGCAAATGCAGCTCCAGTCTAATTTGTTGGGTAGACTCGCAACGATTTCGAGTGGTAATGCTCGACCAGGTTTTTCCGCCCAAGCTCGAGTTAGAGATGAATATGGTCAACTGCACTATGTACAAGTCGAACCAGAATTTGGCGAATTGGAATTTCAATCTCAAATTATTTTAATTCGCATTAAACATGCACATTACATCGCCAAAAAAATCTCAAAATCAAATGAACTTTTCTCTAACGACTTACACAAATAAGTAAGCTGTCGAATTCTTAGCGCCCTTCAAGCTTTAATCCTTATGCGCTTCTATTCCCCCTTAATACTTTACTAAGTTTAATTCAGCGAATAAATCACAACAGCTCAAGGGCTTCTTGGGCCTGTAGGATAAAAAAAATTACAAATAAGCCTTCCTCACCCCTTTCAATTATGTGTATATTTATTAATCAATAATAAATAACATGAGCATTAATTAAGAAAACTAAATCTCAAACCAACTCTTTTAGTATAGTTTAATAATCAATCTATTTTTAAATAGACTAAAATAGTTTGTTTTATTGTTTTTTAAATATAAGCATTTTAGTCGGATTTAAACACATTAAATCACAACTGTTTTAGTCAGAAAAATAACATTGAGTGCTAGAATAAAAATAACACATTTCAATTTATAAGTTACTGATTTACATTAAAATAATAATATATTTTTATTTTAAGTGTATTTCCTATTTATTTTTTGTATGAAATTGTTTAATAATACTAAGTATGTTTCAAAACAGGCTTATTCCTATGAGCTTAGTTCCAAAAGATTTTAATCGACGCTTAGTCCGTGAAATAACAATCATATTAATAATTAAGGTTGTTATCTTACTCACGATTAAACACATCTGGTTTGATGCACCGACTATTCCCAAAAACTTTGACAATCAAGTTGCTGAGCGTATTGCTGGCAGTCCATCCCAAATCAAGGAGACACGTTGATGATTTCTGAAAGCGTGGTCGATCTTTCGCGGTTCCAATTTGCAATGACCGCGATGTATCACTTTATTTTTGTTCCACTTACAATTGGTATGGCTTTTATTCTTGCCATTATGGAAACGACTTATGTCATTTCTGGTAAAGAAATTTATAAAGACATGACCAAATTCTGGGGAAAACTCTTCGGTATTAACTTTGCACTCGGGGTAACAACAGGTTTAACAATGGAATTCCAGTTTGGTACAAACTGGGCGTACTACTCACACTACGTAGGCGACATTTTTGGCGCACCATTGGCAATTGAAGGCCTAATGGCTTTCTTCTTAGAATCTACCTTTATTGGCTTGTTCTTCTTTGGTTGGGATCGACTTTCCAAAGTCCAGCATTTAGGTGTGACGTGGTTGGTTGCTCTAGGTTCTAATATGTCAGCCCTTTGGATTCTTGTTGCCAACGGCTGGATGCAAAACCCTGTTGGTTCTAAGTTTAACTACGAAACCATGCGTATGGAGTTGGTCGATTTTGGGGCATTAATTTTCAACCCAGTCGCACAGGTTAAGTTCGTACATACTGTTTCAGCAGGTTATGTGACTGGCTCAATTTTTGTATTGGCAATTTCAAGTTATTACCTGCTTAAAAAACGCGATGTTCCATTTGCTCGTCGTTCTTTTGCAATCGCAGCAATCTTCGGCTTGGCATCAACACTCTCAGTAATTCTACTTGGAGATGAATCTGGTTATGAGTTAGGTGATGTTCAGAAAACCAAACTCGCTGCTATTGAAGCGGAATGGGATACACATCCTGCACCTGCGCCATTTACACTGTTTGGTATTCCAAATAAAGAAACCATGACCACGGACTATGCAATTAAAGTTCCATATCTTATGGGCCTCATTGCAACACGCTCGACAACTAAAGAAGTCACAGGTATTAAAGACTTATTAGTTCAACATGAAGATCGTATTCGTAATGGTATGGTTGCATATTCTCAACTAGAAAAGCTCCGTGCAGGTGACACATCTCCTGAACTTAAAGCTGCCTTCGAACATTCTCAAAAAGATTTAGGCTACGGTCTACTTTTGAAAAAATATACACCGAATGTTGTCGATGCTTCTGAAGCTCAAATTAAATCTGCTGCATTAGACACGATTCCGCACGTACCAAGTTTGTTCTGGGCATTCCGTGCAATGGTGGCATCTGGTTTCTTAATGCTATTACTGTTTATTTTAGCAACTTTTGCAGTAGCTAAACGTAATGCTGAAAACAAACCATGGTTACTCAAATTCGCGCTTTTCGCTCTACCTCTTCCGTGGGTTGCTGCTCAAACAGGTTGGTATGTTGCTGAAGTAGGTCGTCAACCATGGACAATTGGTGAAGTGCTACCTACACACTTGTCAGCATCTAGTTTAAGCACTGGTGATGTATGGGGTTCTATCGCTGCTTTAGCTGCGTTCTATACTGTACTTTTGATTATTGAAATGTATTTAATGATCAAATTCTCACGCCTTGGTCCAAGTTCGCTTCATACTGGTAAATACCATTTTGAAAAACTTGAAGCAGCTCGCAATGAGGAGACTCAAGCATGATCGAATATGAATTACTCAAAATTATCTGGTGGGTTCTGGTCGGTGTTCTTCTTATAGGCTTTGCCCTCACCGATGGCTTCGACATGGGCTCTATGGCGATCATGCCATTTGTAGGTAAGACAGATGAAGAACGCCGTGCAGCCATCAACACGATTGCTCCGCACTGGGATGGCAATCAGGTTTGGTTTATTACCGCAGGTGGGGCTTTATTCGCAGCATGGCCAATGGTTTATGCAACAGCCTTCTCAGGCATGTATTGGGCGCTGCTATTGGTACTATTTGCCCTATTCTTGCGACCTGTAGGCTTTGACTACCGCTCTAAACTGCAAAACACGAAATGGCGTACGTCTTGGGATTGGGGATTATGTATCGGTGGTGCAGTACCTGCTCTAGTCTTCGGTGTAGCCTTTGGTAATATGTTCTTGGGTGTACCATTTAGCTTGGACGACACAGTCCGCTCAACCTATACAGGTAGCTTTTTTGCCCTACTCAACCCATTTGCTTTAGTCTGTGGTCTAGTCAGCTTGTCTATGCTGTGTGCACATGGTGGTGCGTGGCTTATGCTCCGTACCGATGGAGACCTACGTAAACGTTCAGCACAAGCAACAAAACTTATGGGCATTGTTTACCTCATCTGTTTCTTGGGCGCTGGTGCTTGGTTGTACTTTGGTGGAATCGAAGGTTATACCTTAGTGACCCCATTTGACACCAATGGTGCTGCTAATCCATTGGCGAAAGAAGTCTTAACCAATGCCAATCATGGCTGGATGAACAACTACTCGACTTATCCAATCACCATGCTTGCGCCTATCGCGGGGATCTTAGGTGGTTTGATTGTGGTGCTTGCAGCAGGCAAAAACAAAGCGGGCTTTAGCTTCTTAGGTTCAAGTTTAGCGGTCGTGGGGGCAATTTTAACTGCAGGTTTCGCTTTGTTCCCATTCTTAATGCCGTCAAGTATTCAACCAGTTGCAAGCTTGACTATGTGGGATGCTGTTTCCAGTCAAACTACGCTTACTGTGATGACGATTGCTGCATGTATTTTTGTACCACTTATTTTGTGCTACACCACTTGGTGTTACTACAAAATGTGGGGCGTTATTACCAAGAAACATATTCAAGAAAATTCACATAGCCTTTACTAAGGCAATGCTTAGGAGAATAAATTATGTGGTATTTTGCATGGATTCTCGGTATTTTGATGGCATGCTTTGCTGGTGTACTCAGTGCCCTATATATCGAACATCATCAAGATTTAGATGAGGAATAAAACATGACTGAAGTAGCAATGACAACAGAACAGCCAAAAAAACCCAATAAGTTTGTAATGGCAGTGTCCTTTTTGTTGGCATTGCCTCTCGCAGCAGTCCTGTTAATTCATCCAAGTGCAATGTTGGATGCCAATGGTGAATATAGCCATCGCGCCATGATGTTTATCATGATTGGCATTTCAGGTGGTTTTATTTACGGCGTAGGCTTTATCCCTCGCTTTTGGCTCTGGAAGTGGCTATTTAGCCCTCTTATTGCTTGGCCCCTCATGTTATGGGGATATTACACTTGGTTTTTCGCCTAATAAAAAAGCCCTCATCATCATGAGGGCTTTTTTATGAACGAAAGCTTTAACTTACACACTTAATTAATTGTTGTAATTCAATACTCAATAATGGTTTTCCAACATTAGCATCAATAGGATATGGCTTCCGCAGTTGAGTTAAACTGTAGCCCCGACGCTGATAATAAGCAATAAGCTCAGAACGAATATCTAACACATCCATCATATACAAAGTGAGATTAGGTTGAATCAACAGTGCCTGTGCTTCTGCAAAAGATAATACTGTTTTACCAATTCCTGTGTTTTGAAAGATCGGATCTACACAAAAAGTTCCAATTTCTACTTCATTGTGATTAAAAGTCAAACCAATACAAGCAACTATTGATAAGCTAGATAGATGATTGTCGATTTCGGCAACATATAAATGGAAATTCTGATCCACTAAAGCCTGTTGTAATTGCGGCTTATTAATTCTTTGCCCCGACACATAATCTGCTTCATTGGTCCAGCTCTGGATAGGATTTTCGCGATAAGCCAAATTAATTAAATGTAATAGACGGTCTAAATCGGTTAATTCTGCTTTACGAAATTTTAATGGTTGCATAAAGTCTACCCTTGAATACTTATTTAAAATTTAGGTGTAAAAATTAACTCAAATCTAGTGATTGAGTGTTTCTTATGAGTTTATAATGGCATTAATGCTTAGGCTATTTTAAATTACGTTATAAAAAACCAGTTCAAGTGAACTGGTTTTTGTGCAAATTATTTGGGTTCAATCGGTGCAAAAGGTGCAACAACATCAGCATTCTGTGCACGATGACGCATGAAATGATCCATCAGCACAATCGCAAACATTGCTTCTGCAATTGGTGTAGCGCGCACACCAACACATGGATCATGGCGCCCTTTTGTAAGGACATCAGTGTTTTCACGATCAATATTAATCGTTTTACCTGGTGTGGTAATACTTGCTGTTGGTTTTAATGCAATTGCAACACGAATGGTTTGACCACTCGAAATTCCACCAAGAATCCCACCAGCATGATTTGCCAAAAAGCCATCTGTAGTTAATTCGTCACGCGTTTCATGCCCAAACTGTTCAGCGACTGCAAAACCATCGCCAATTTCGACCCCTTTTACGGCGTTAATCGACATCATCGCATGAGCAATATCTGCATCTAAACGATCAAATACTGGTTCACCCCACCCCACAGGAACATTTTCAGCCAAAATTTCTAATTTTGCACCACAGCTTGTGCCTTGCTCACGTAAAGAAGTCACTAAGGCTTCAAAACGTGATACTGCATCGACATCGCCACAGAAAAATGGATTATTTGGAACTTCATTCCAATCTAACTTTTCTGCTTTTTCGGTACCAATTTGGGTGACATGACCACGGATTAAAATTCCGAATTTTTCTGCAAGGTATTTCTTCGCAATAGCTCCCGCAGCAACGCGCATCGCTGTTTCACGCGCACTAGAACGACCACCACCACGATAATCACGGAATCCGTACTTTTGCGTGTAGGTGTAGTCAGCATGCCCAGGACGGAAAGTTTGTGCAATATTGCCATAATCCTTAGATTTTTGGTCAGTATTGCGAATTAACAAACCAATTGGTGTACCTGTGGTTTTACCTTCAAAAACCCCTGAAATAATTTCAACTTCATCAGGTTCTTTACGTTGCGTGGCAAATTTCGAGGTTCCCGGTTTACGACGATCTAAATCTTTTTGTAAATCTTCAGCACAAAGCTCAAGCCCTGGTGGAACGCCATCCACAATTGCCATCAAGCCTACGCCATGAGATTCACCACAGGTCGTTACACGGAAGAGTTGTCCAATACTATTACCTGCCATGTTCACGACTCCTTATGCTTGAACAGATTGAATGAATAAATCACGGAATTGGCGACATTGCGCAGCAGTTAAAGCAAAGATGCCTGAACCACCTTTTTGGAATTTTAACCAATGGAAATCAATGGTATTGAAGTTTTGTTTCATCGCCCATTCAGAATTCCCGACTTCGATGACAATCAAACCATCTTCAGTTAAGTAGTCTGCGGCTTGTGCCAACATTTTACGCACTAAATCAAGACCATCTTGTCCAGCGGCTAAAGCCAACTCTGGTTCATGGCGGAATTCATCAGGTAAATCTGCCATGTCTTCTGCATCCACATACGGTGGGTTCGATACAATCAAATCATACTGATTTTCGGCAGGAACTTTCGCAAACAAATCTGACTCTAATAGCGCAACTTGGTACTGCTTGTCATGATGTTCGGCATTAATTGAAGCAACTTCCAATGCTTCTTTTGAAATATCTGTAGCATCTACTTCCGAATCTGGAAATGCATAAGCCAACGCAATGGCAATACAACCTGAACCAGTACACATATCTAAAATGCGTTGCGGTGTTTTAGGTTGAGTATTGACTGGAAGATTATTGTCCGCTGCACGCATTTCACCGTTTTCATCTAAACAGTAAGGTGCAAAACGGTTTTCAATGAGTTCAGCAATTGGCGAACGCGGAATAAGTACACGCTCATCCACATAAAATGGCTTATTAAAGAAATACGCCAAATTCAATAGATATGAAGTGGGTACTTTTTCATTAATACGGCGTTCAAGCAATTGTAGAAATTCTGCTTTTTCGCTTGCTAATAATTTTGCATCCAAAATTTCTGAATCTGCATTCCAATCCAAAGATAAGGTTTGTAATACCAATGCTGAACTTTCAGCGAAAAAGTCCTCTGTACCTTGACCTAAGTGTGCATCGTATTGACGTAATGCTGTTACCCCAAAACGGATAAAATCACGAATAGTGGTAAGGGTTTCAGCGGCTTCCTGTAAATGTTCAGGGCTAATAGTCGGTCGATCCACTTAAGGCGTCTCCAAAGTTCAGAATCATAAAAACGGCTTATGATACCTTGTTTTGCCTGATTTTATAATGCTTAACTGTGTTTCTTCTCTATTTCATTCGATTTTTCAACCACCTGCAATTTAATTCAGAACCAGCATTTATCGAACAATCACAGGCACTATATTTTATAGGTTTGCATCTTAATAAACAGATACAAAACTTTAACCGTTCTCGCCAAAAGCAACTTGAATTAAGGACTCTCGAGACTTATATATAGCTCATTATTTACTCCTTTTCTTGATATGAGCTATAAACACAACAATCTTATGGCAATGCGCCAAAACTATTGGAGCAATGAATCGCCCGATATTCTTTCTGAAAAATTTTTTTTAATGCAGCAACTGTCCGAACATCAGGTTTTTAACAGCCCGACTTTAGACGATGCAAAATATTTATTTTTCAGCCTACCAAGCATTGTGATTGTTAAAGGCTATGCACATGGTTTTACTCATATTAGTGTGCAAAACATGATTACGACCTATATTCAAAGCCATAAGGTTCAACTCTCGAACAAAGAATCACTAAAAATAAAATTTCACATGTGAATAGAATGCCCCGATTCTCTATAAATTTAGATGCAGTTCCAAAAAAACCGTGTCATTCAGCAAGTTGAACTTTTTTAATACGTGAAGACGCGTTAATATCCGTTACAATTAACTTTTCTGTGAATTGCTGATTAAGGATTGCATTGAATGTCAGATCAGAATGATAAGCTCAAACAACTTAAAACCTCCTCTATGGATCGTCGCTTATCTATTGCAAAAGCATCCTTACTGGCGGGAACACGTTGGGCAGCATCCAATGCGACATCAATGTTCTCAAGCGAAGCTGAAAAAGAAAAAAAACGTAAACAAGCCATGAAAGAACAGGCTAACTATTTAGTGGCTGAAATTGGCAAGCTAAAAGGTTCAATTGTCAAAATTGGACAAATGATGGCGCTATATGGCGAACATTTTTTGCCAGAAGAAATTACTCAAGCGTTAAATACCCTAAATAACCAAACCGTTGCACTAGCATGGCCTGCAATTAAGCAGCATTTAGAGCAACAACTGGGTGATAAAATTCATGACCTGACCATTGATCATGAGCCACTGGGCACAGCGTCATTGGCACAAGTCCATCGTGCAACACGTAAATCGGACGGATTAGAACTGGTATTGAAAATTCAATATCCTGGTGTTGCCGATGCAATTGATTCCGATATGAGCTTGTTTAAAAACATGCTCAAATTGACCCGCATGGTTCCGCAAACCCGTGAATTTGATCAGTGGTTTGATGAAGTGCGTGAAATGATGCATCGTGAAGTAAGCTATGATATTGAGGCTGCAACCACCAGACGCTTTGCTGAACGCCTAAAAGATGATCCGCGTTATATCGTGCCTGAAATTGTTGATGAATTTTGTACTAACCAGATTCTATGCATGACGTTTGAACGTGGTGTGCCGATTAACAGCCCTGTGATGCTTTCCTTGCCACAAGATCGTCGTAATCTTTTAGGTGAAGCTTCTTTAGAAATTGCTGTGCGCGAAATTTTCGAATGGGGTGAAATGCAAACCGATCCTAATTTTGGCAACTACTTGGTTCGCTTAGGAGATGGGAAGCAACAACCTGATCAAATTGTGTTGCTTGACTTTGGTGCCATTCGTCAATTTGATCAGCACCTGCTCAATGTTGCTCGCAATCTTATTCATGCAGGTTATCTGCATGATACGCAAGCAATGGTGAATGCCATGACTGGATATGAGTTTTTTGACTCAATCCCGCAAAGTATTAAACCTGATATGGCGAAAGTTTTCTTATTGGCAACCGAAGCATTTAGCTGCCCTGCCAATAACAAAGATTTGCCTGCTGGAGTGATGGATGAGCATTACCGCTACGACTGGAAGAAAAGCCTGTTACATAGCCGAGTGATGCAACAAGCGTCTAAATCAATGGCTTCCCGTTATTTCAGTGTTCCACCGAAAGAATTTATGTTTATTAGTCGTAAATTTATCGGGGCATATACCTTTATGACCGTGATTGATGCCAAAACCAATGTCCGCGACATGATTAAATCTTTTATTTAATTTGCTCAGACTAGAATGGCAACTTTGTCATTCTAGTCAATACATACCCTATTATCACAATTTAACTATAAATATTAATAATATAAATCAGCACCTTAAGCCAAATCTCTATACTAGATTACCGTTTATCTTTGACAATTGAGTATGTCAATAATGACATAGTTTTTTATATAACGTCATGTCAGCATAAAAATAGCAATTATGCTCATATGGAACGAAAAATAATGACAAATATGGTCAATAAGGCACAAGGATTAGGTTTATCGCTCATTACAAAAATTGCTGGAAGCGACGTTCTGGATCAACTTAAGCTTAGAAAATTCTTAGAAAAATCCTTATATCAAGGCTCTAAAACCAGTTTTAAAGCACTGAGCAAAACACAAAAGGTTTTTAACAGTGCGGAGCCTCATGCTAAACAACGCCTGCCTAGTCAGCAGAAGTCTCTGTTCGATCTAAGCTTAACCGCAGAACAACAAATGACCTGCGATGCCATGAGTCAGTTTGCGACAGAAGTTCTCTACCCGCTTGCCCATCAAGCCGACCATCAAGAACAATTCCCTCAGCAACTCTGGGCGCACATTAATGAATTAGGCTTAAATTATTATGCATTACCTGAATCTTTTGGTGGTGTTGCCACTGAAAAAGACATCATCAGTCATATCTTAATTGCAGAACACTTGGCCAAAGGCGATTTCAGCCTAACCGCAGGCATGCTCTCAACGTTTAGTGTGATTAATGCCATAACACAATGGGGTTCCGAACAGATACAAGACCGTTATTTATCTGCATTTGCTGAAGATAGTGAAGTCCGAGCCAGCTTTGCTGTCCAAGAAAATACGCCTGCATTCAATCCAATGCAGCTTAAAACCAAAGCGCTCAGTAATGGTGGTCAATTTTATTTAAGTGGTGAAAAAACACTGGTCATGCTGGGAGAAACTGCTGATGTATTCCTTGTAAGTGCAGAATTTCAAGGTCGACCAGATATATTTGTGGTCAAACGCGACGCTTCTATTCATGCTCAGAAAAATTCTGCCATGGGCTTAAAAGCCACGGAAACCATGACTTTACAATTTAATCAAACTCCTGCCGAACGCTTAGGTGACGATGACTTTGATTACACTGCTTTTATAGATCTAGGAAATCTCATGTGGTGTGCTATGGCGGTGGGTACTTGTGAAGCAGTTAAGCAATACTGTATTCGCTATGCCAATGAACGAACGGCTTTTGGTGAACCGATTTCTCATCGTCAAAGTGTGGCTTTTATGATTGCTGATATGGCCATTGAAATTGATGCCATGCGTATGTTGGTGTTGAATGCTGCAAGTTTGGCAGAAGCAGGCAAACCTTATCATCGTGAAGCGTATCTAGCACGTTTACTCTGCGCTGAAAAATCCATGAAAATTGGTACAGACGGCGTGCAAATTTTGGGTGGACATGGTTTCACCAAAGAACATCCCGTAGAACGTTGGTACCGTGATTTACGCGCTACGGCGATCTTACATTCAGGTTTACACGCTTAAAAGAATAAAATAAAGGTATCGATCATGAACTTACAAAACCCTAAAAAATTTAAAATCTTACTCGACCAAGCCAATGAAGTTGCATTAAATGTATTACGTCCAATTTCACGCAAATACGACAAAGCCGAACATGCCTACCCGAAAGAACTAGATATGCTCGCATCCTTACTCGATGGTATGAATGACGGTGGTGAAGGTATAAACGCTGGAGCTGCGGTAGGAAAACGCGGTTCACAAGACGACAGCAATAAAAATGGCGTCAATATGTCTACAGCATTGGGCATTATCGAAATGTGTTATGGCGATACAGGTCTGTTACTGTCTATGCCGCGTCAGGGACTTGGCAATTCAGCCATCGCAGCGGTTGCGAACGATGAACAATTGGAACGCTTCAAAGGCACATGGGCTGCAATGGCAATCACCGAGCCAAATTGTGGTTCTGACTCTGCTGCTATTCGCACCACAGCCACCAAAGATGGTGACGACTACATCTTAAATGGTGAAAAAATCTTTGTGACTTCAGGCGAACGTGCCGATTCCGTGGTGGTCTGGGCAACACTGGATAAAAAACTTGGTCGTGCTGCCATCAAATCTTTTGTAGTCGCAAAAGGCACAGCAGGTATGACAGTTGAACGACTAGAACACAAACTCGGAATTAAAGCATCTGATACTGCCGTGATTCGTTTTGACCAATGCCGTGTTCCTGCTGAAAACTTACTGGGGAATGCTGAAATTGATGTCGCAAAAGGCTTTGCTGGGGTGATGGAAACTTTTGATAACACTCGTCCTTTGGTCGCTGCGATGGCTATTGGATGTGCCAAAGCCTCTTTAGAACGCATCAAAGAAATTTTTCAGGATCAACTTGATGCAAACTATGCCACCCCTTATTTGCAATGTTCCAACCTAGCAGCCCAGATTTATAAAATGGAAGCAGAATGGGAAGCTGCACGTCTACTCATGTTAAAAGCAACGTGGATGGCAGACAATAAAAAACCAAATTCTAAAGAGGCTTCTATCGCAAAAGCCAAAGCAGGTCGTGTGGGCAATGACATTACATTAAAGTGTGTGGAACTTGCAGCTTCTGTTGGTTATAGCGAAACAGAGCTTTTAGAGAAATGGGCACGTGATTCTAAAATCTTAGACATTTTTGAAGGTACGCAGCAAATCCAGCAATTGATTATTGCACGGCGTGAACTGGGTAAAAGTTCAAGTGAGTTAAAGTAAGTACTATCCGCTTAAAAATGCCCTTACAAATGATGGATTATTTGCTATAACAATCCATCATTTAAATACTTTACTTATCTAATGTTTCAAATTCGTGCGCTCCAAGAACAAGATAATCTTGCAATTGCCCAAATTATTCGTGAAGTGTCTAAAGAATTTGGCCTTGCACCTGAATCTGGTTTTGCTGTTGCAGACCCTATTTTAGACAATTTATATCAAGTCTATAGTCAGCCCAATGCACAGTATTGGGTGATTGAAAATGCACAAGGTCAAATTTTAGGTGGTGGCGGACTTTCACCGCTTATGGGTGATCATGAAACACTTGAAATTCAAAAGATGTACTTTTTACCTGAAATTCGTGGTTTAGGCTTTGCCAAACAAATCTTAGAACAATGTTTTAAATTTGCTTTGGCACGAGGCTATCGTTCCTGTTATTTGGAAACCACCGAATCTTTATGGCAAGCTGTAAAACTTTATGAGAAGTTGGGCTTTCAACACTTATCCGCACCCAAAGGTCATACAGGTCATAGCCATGCCTGTGAAATTTGGATGGAAAAACCACTTTAAAATACGCACAAAAATGACATCAATCCCACTAAATTGATGTCATTACTTGCTCAATTTTAAATGATGTATAAATCATTATGAGTTCAGTAATTTATCTATCACACCAAATTTCTTAAAAATCTTCGCTCTACGCTTAGGATGAATATTGGCTTTATTTAAGTCACCACGATAATGTTCAAAGACTCGCTTATCCATCATTTTGAACCATAAAGGTGGAATCATCGCAGGTAAAAGCATACTCGCGTAACCACTTGGTAGCTCTGGTGCTTCATCGAAGTGTCGCAGAGCTTGGAATGGTCGTGTTGGATAAGCATGATGATCTGAATGACGTTGCAACTGGTACAAAAACAAATTGGTCACAATGTTATTGTTATTCCAACTATGCTCAGGCATGGTTCGCTCATATTTGCCATTTTCATCTTTCTGGCGCAACAAACCATAGTGTTCAATATAGTTAATAATTTCAAACAAGCTAATGCCATATAAAGATTGTGTGAGTAAATATGGCGCAATACCTGTACCAAACATTTTAATCATGCTGGCATGAAATGTGGCACTCATTCCCCAGCCTTGTAACAACTCATTATCCTTAGACCAAAACGTCTTGCCCTTACGCTGCAAACGATTACTTTCAATTTCAATTGCAGATTTAAACGAGCCAATCACGGTTCTAGGTAAAAACTCATAAAAAGTTTCCCCCATACGCGAGGATGCAGGGTCTTCTGGTGTTGCCGCACGTTTATGATGCCCATACGGATGCTCAATGCGAAAATGGTTATAGCCTGTCGGGACTAAGGCCAAATGTGACAGAATATGATCCAAGCGATCCGACTTATGGCTTAATTCATGGGCTGTATTGACCGCAACACCGTTAATTGCTCCCATAGAAACGCCCAGTAAAATTTTATCCAATAAAGACGTCTCTTTACGTCCCACCAAATAACACGCATAAACATTGGCTACATACTGAAGCGGAATAAAAGTTTTTACCAAACGCGCATAATAAGGATCTTGTTCTAATAATTTCACATCTTCAGCAGTCGGGTTATTTTGATCTTTACCAATGAATGCATCAATTGTAGGAATAATCACATGCAGTAATAACGGTCCACCCAAAGCAAATGCTTTTTTAAACGGACGTGGTGCAAACTGATAGCCTGCTAAAATTCCCATACCAATCACAGGTAAAGCGGGACTAATTGCCCATAAATAACGTTTTTTATCTAAAGCCAATCCAGATTTGGCTTGAAGCAATATTGAATCCTGTTCTGCGACTTTGACTGTTGCATTCATTTGCAAACCTTTCCTTCTTTTCTTGTTATGTATATATTTTCTTAATTGGCCCTTGATCTACAGTAGTAACCGTCCATAAAAACTATGTAATCGTCTTTGGCTTAATTTGATAAACAATGACCTATAAACTCATATTACCAACCGCTCATATTTGTATATTTCAGCAGATTAAAAAGAACCCAAAAACATGGATGCACTTAGTAAAATTTTTGATGATATTCATCTGAACAAATCAGAATATCTTTATTTAAAAGCTCAAGGAGACTGGTGTTTTCAATATCAAGACCAGAGTGCCATGGTCGCTTATGTTATGGTTGCAGGTCATGCCTTTATTCAATTAGATGCAACTACACAAGTTCAAGCCCGTGCTGGCGATTTAATTTTAATCCCTTCTGGTCGCAGTCATACTGCCTTTAATACGCCAAACCCTTGGGTTGACACATTAAATATTACCCATCGTTTCGATGAAACAGGTGAAAAAAGTATTTCATTTGGCTTTGGCGACGGAAAGCAAACCGTGATTTTGGCAATTCGCTGTCATATGGACAGTATTATGGCGCGACCGCTGTTAAATGCCTTACCTCAATCTATTCATTTACACCAGATGAATGGACAAACGATTCCTGAATGGTTACAGATTGGCTTGCAGTTTTTAGCGGTAGAAACGCTACAAGTCCAACTGGGTCGTGACAAAATTTTAGATCATTTGGTGAGTATTTTTTTTATTGAATGTGTTCGCGACTACATTTTACAGTTGAGTGATCGCAACAACTGGTTAACTGCACTCTCTCACCCTGAATTATCCAATGCCTTAGCTGCCATTCATGGACAACCTCAACAAGCGTGGACAGTAGAATCGCTTGCAGAACAATGCTGTATGTCCCGCTCCAAATTTGCCCAATTATTTAGTCAAATTATTGGTGAAACACCACTGGCGTATTTGCAGCAACATCGGCTACGCATTGCATCACAATATCTAAGAAAAGGACAATACACGATTCAGCAAATTGCTCACTTGGTGGGCTATGCCTCAGAAACAGCATTCAGTCAAACATTTAAAAAACAGTTTGATCTAACACCCACTCAATACCGCCAACAATTTATGCAATAGCACAAATATGTCGCACGTTACAGCAAACTTAAAATGGCTTGTACAGGATCTTCACTATTACCAGAAAGTAGCTGTTTATGCATCGTAATGTGCTGCATAACCTGAATTTGTGCGACTTCAATATTCATGAGTTTTTCGATTTCATGCGCTAAGTTTTCTGGTGTTGCGTCGTTCTGAATCAACTCCCGAATCACTTTTTTACCTGCAATAATATTAGGCAAAGAATAATAAGGAATCTTAATCAACAATTTAGCAATAAAATATGTCAAAGAATTGAGCTTATAAAAAGTCACCATCGGACGGTGTAACAGCATCGCTTCTAAAGTTGCGGTGCCTGAAGCCAAAGCCACAATATTAGCTGCATTCATCACCTGACGACCAATTTTAGACTCTGTGTCTGTATTTTCCAATAAATGCACTTTAGCGCGGAAAGCATCGGAATAATGTTGCAGTAAATGTTCAATTTGCTGTTTACGTGCATCATTAATCGCTGGAATAAGAAATTCGTAGTCTGGATGTTTTTGGCTCAGAATTTCCCCTGCTTTGAGTACCAATGGACCTAAGCGTTCGACTTCACCACGGCGACTGCCTGGCAATAAAGCAATATGCTTTTGATTGGTTGCTAAACCGAGTTCTTGCTTTGCCTCAATCAAATCATTTTTTAAAGGTAACTCACTCGCTAAGGGATGACCGACAAAGGCAGCAGACACATCAAATTTTTTAAAGAATGCTTTTTCGAATGGGAATAAGCACAACACCAAATCAATATTTGCCTTAATTCCATGTGCACGCCCTTGTCGCCATGCCCAAACAGAAGGACTTACATATTGAACGGTTTTAATCGGCAATTGCTTTTGCTTCAAACTTTTCGATAAGCGCAAATTAAAATCAGGTGCATCAATGCCAATAAATATATCGACAGGATTTTTTGACCATTTTTCGACAAGCCCATCCCGCACGGCAAATAGCTTTTTGATATCTTTTAAGACCTCAACAATCCCCATGACCGATAAAATATCCATCGGGTAGTCACTTTGAAAGCCTTCCGCGATCATTTGAGGACCGCCTATTCCTTCAAACTCAGCATCGATACCTTGCTCACGAAAACTGCGGATTAATTTAGCACCCAAGGTGTCTCCTGAAACTTCACCTACAACAATGCCAATTTTTAGTTTTTTGTTGTTCAAGACTTTATGCTCTGTTCAAAGTTAAACGTCTAAATATTCTAGCATAGCTATAACTTTTGAAAAATTTCAACAATATGCCAAAACAGCACTACCTACCTATTTATAAATCTAATTTAGCTATGAGATTCTTTTTTTAATCAATATTTACAATAGTTACACAATTGAACATCACTAATAGTAACAATAGAATTAATGATAATTATTTGCATTAATGTTCATCCATGTCTAAATCTCCGACTCTATTTAAATATTCCTTACTTGCTCTCACGATTGCACATATCAATCTTAGTTTTGCTGAAGATGATGTTGCAACTTTGTCTACTATACAGTTACAAGCAAATTCATCGGAAAATCAAAGTTCTGAACAAAGCAAAGCATATACAGTTAAAAAAAGTAGCAGTGCAACCAAACTGAATATTGATACCCAGGAAACGCCTCAGACTGTCAATGTAGTGACACGTCAGCAAATGGATGACTTCAACCTTACGTCAACGCGAGATATTTTAAACAATACTCCTGGTGTAACGGTGACTGGTCTGGAAACCAATCGCACAACTTATACAGCACGTGGTTTTGACATTTCAAATGTATTGGTTGATGGTATTGGTATTCCGCAGGTGGATAGCTACAACTACAACAATAGTGATGCCGACAGCTATTTCTATGACCGTATTGAAGTGGTAAAAGGTGCAGATGCCCTCACCAATGCATTAGGTGACCCAGGTGCGACGATTAACTACATTCGTAAACGTCCTACCAAAGCGTTCCAAACCAATGCAGGAATTAGCTATGGCTCATGGGATACTCAACGTTATGAAGCTGATATTTCAGGATCACTGACACAAGATGGGCGTCTGCGTGGGCGTTTGGTTGGCTATGAAAAAACGGGCAATTCATATTTAGACCGTTATTCGGAGGAAAAGAATGGCTTTCAAGGGATTCTTGAGGCAGACCTTACCGATTCTACACTAGCTTCCGCGGGCTATTCTAAAACACGCCAGTATGCCAATGGCTCTCAATGGGGGGCATTACCTTTAGTCAATTCTAAAGGTGAAGCTTTAAGTTATTCACGTAGCTATAACTATGCACCATCGTGGACATACTACGACTGGGAAATTGACAACTATTTCGCCAATATCGAACAACAACTTGCTGGTGATTGGAAATTAAAACTCGGTTACAACCTGAAAGAATCTGAAGTTCGTGACAAGATGCTCTATTTAAGTGGCTCCCCTTCTGCCACGGACAATACTTCAGGCATTTACCTCTACCCTGAGATTTACAACCAGAAATTCAAAGAAACTACGGCAAATGCTGATATTCAAGGGACTTTCCCATTGTTTGGTCAGCGCCACGAAGCCAATATTGGCTATAACTGGTCGAAGTATACTGCGCAAAGTATTTATTCTTATGGAAGCAGTTTAGGCACCTATACGACAGATCAGGCAAGTTGGTCACCTGAAGAACCATCATGGGGCGAGTTCTACACCGCTGCGCCAGAAGAACGGGTGATGAAATCGGTTTACACCGCTACCCGCTTACATCTAAATGATGATTTAAAACTGCTTCTAGGAGCAAACTACACTGAAATTGAAACACTTGAATACAATGAAGATAAAGTTTCACCTTATGCGGGTTTAACCTATAACTTCACACCTGAATATACAGGGTATATGAGCTATACCTCTATCTTTAGACCACAAACCGTAATCGATCTAGCCACTCAAAAAACTGCTGTTCCTGTAGAGGGCGAAAGCTATGAAATCGGGGTTAAAAGTTCATGGCTAAATGGAGCACTCACAGGTAATCTTGCTGTATTTAGAACCGATGAAGATAATTTTGCACTCAATCCACTGTGGGATGTAGCATATAACAAATATTCTTCAGATATTGGTACAGTCCGTTCTCAAGGTGTAGAAGTTGGATTATCGGGTAAAGTCACAGATAATCTAGATCTTGTCTTTGGTTTCTCTACTTTCAGCCTGAAAAACATGGAATCAGGTGAAAAAGCACGTGTCAATATTCCAACCCAAACCATCAATGCTTTAGCTTCTTATACTGTTCCACAAATTCCTAAACTTAAACTCGGTGCAAGCATAAAATGGCAAGATGATATTCAAGACACTTCTTATTCATCTGTTACACAGGATGCTTATGCCTTATTCAATTTAATGGCAAGTTATGAAGTAAATAACAATCTGTTAGTGCAAGTAAATGGTAATAACCTAACCAATGAAAAATACCTCACGGGTCTTTATGGCGGTCAAGGTTATTACGGGGCTTCTGCAAATTACACAGTTGCTTTAAAATTTAAGTATTAATGAACCCGCCAAGTCTGAAGCATCAGGCTTGGTTTTTTTCATTTCCATAGCGATTCATTTTATGAGTAAAGCACAATCCCTTTCTCTGACCTACCGTATTCAAGTGCTGTATCGTTTTGTTATCGCCTTCATACTCGGTTTTATCTGTACCGCTTTACTCAGTTTAACCTTAACCCATCTGTTTCATCTGAGTTTACCCAAAGCAGAATCCATCTTTCTGGCGGCGTTCATCAGCCTTATTTTTTATGTTTTTTTTGTGATGACCTGTTTCTGCATTCAATCATTGAAGAAGCTCACTCTCATGAGCACAGCATCCTGTGCTGTTCTTTTTGTATTATTTCTTGGAGTAGGCTAATTCATGCATAAAAGTATTCGACAATCAATGGCATGGTTACATTCTTGGACAGGTCTGCTGCTAGGATGGGTCATATTCGCCATATTTCTTATGGGCACGGCATCATATTATCGCCATGAAATTAACTTATGGATGCAACCCCAACTGGCAAAATATGAGATTCAACAACAAACCGCCATTCTATCTGCGACAAACTATTTGCAAAATCATGCACCCGATGCAAAATCATGGTTTATAGGTATTGCCTCAGCCGAATCACCCGTCAATCGCATTTATTGGCAAAAAGCAGATGGTAGCTATGAAAGAAAAACTTTAGATGCCAACACAGGAAAAGAACTGAGCCTTTCAGCCACAGAAGGTGGCGATTTTTTCTATCACTTCCATTATCAACTTTTTGGGCTACCCGTTAATATCGGACGACTTGCAGTTTCTATCGCTGCCTTTATTATGTTGATCGCCTTAATTTCGGGCATTATGACCCATAAAAAGATTTTCACAGATTTCTTTACTTTACGTACTTTTAAATCTCAACGTTCTTGGCTTGATTTTCATAATGTATCCTCCGTGATTGCACTGCCTTTTTTCTTGATGATTACCTTTACTGGTTTGGCAATTTTCTTTTATCTGTATCTTCCGTGGGGTATGAAAGCGCTTTATCCTGAAAACCCATATCAGTATTTTACTGAAATCCGCACCAATGTCGTGACACAAAACACCTTAATAACACCTCAGGCTAATTTGCCAATGTCTGAATTACTGCAAAAAGTAGAACAGCATTGGGGCAAGCAAGAATTGCGCTCAATCTCAGTACAAAATCCAAATACTAATCAAGCTTTGTACACGTTTACACAACTCCAAGATCATAGTATTACGGGCAATCAACCGCAAATTACCTTACGTGGGCACGATGCTTTCACTACAGCCGCAACACGTAATGATAGTGCTGTTGCCACTTTAAGTTTTGGCGTGTACGGCTTACACATGGCGACCTTTGCTCAGCCTTTATTACGTCTGGCTTTCTTTTTTTCAGGGCTGCTCGGGTGTTGTATGATTGCGTCAGGGCTCTTGTTATGGAGTCTAAAACGACAACTCCAAAATAAAACACAGCAGTTCCACTTGGGTCATTATCTTGTTGACCGACTAAATATCGCAACTTTTGTGGGTTTACCCCTCGCCATGATGGGTTATTTCTATACCAATCGTTTAGTCTACATGACCACTGACATGCCCAACTATGAAATCTACAGTTTCTTTATATTCTGGGGCTTAAGTTTGGTCGCAGCACTTTTCACGCCAAAACAATGGCTGTGGCGTTCGCAACTGGTGTGCTTAATTGTTGTGGCGGCATGCTTATCCATATTCGACCTATTTTATTTGGTTCAGCATCAATACATCCACAGTCTTGTGAGTTATTGGACTTTTTTCCGTGTAGATCTATTTTTTATTTTACTCGCTGTTTTAGCCTATTTTATTTTTAAAAATATTCATCCAATCCAAACAACGGCTAAGCAAAAAATCATCAAAAAACTTTCTTCGGCACAACAGGGAAATGCATCATGATGATTCTATTTAGTTTGATATTTATCTTTTTAGGACTTTGGCTCTTACACTTACTCAGCAGCAAGCAAATTGCGAAAACCAAGCAATCTTCGTTGCATATTTTGACGCAATTTCCATTGATGAGTCGGTGTGTTGGATACCTTCTATTTTTTAGTGCTGCTGTCGTTTTAATCGACCATTACGGAATATCAATTGGTTTTATTAGCTGGTGGATCTTCGCCAGCCCAGTAGCCTTTATTTTAATAATGTATATCAATGATTTAAAAAAGAAGCCTGCAAAAAACTAAATTTGGTATTTGCATCATTTCATACAACGCTAAAGATGGCTTTAGCGTTTTTTTGCATAAGTAAATCACTTATCAAGACAAACACTTATCTCAAAAAGTCATAACATATGCATGGTTTATCATATTTGGCTTCTATACATGTTTGGTTCTCTTGAATATATTCTTGCAGGCGTTTTGGTTGGGTTTTGTGTAGGTATTACCGGTGTAGGTGGTGGTTCTTTAATGACCCCTATCCTCATTAGCCTGTTTAAAATTGAGCCACACATCGCCATCGGAACCGACTTGTTGTATGCATCGATTTCTAAATTCTGTGGCTCGATGGTTCATGCCAAAAAAATGAATATTGTCTGGCCCATCGTGATTTGGCTTGCTGTCGGCAGCCTTCCAGCATCTTTTGCAACACATTGGCTACTTGAGAATTATTTAAGTCAGTCCACACACTATAAAGCTGTGCTGACCATGGTTTTAGGTTTTATGTTGACCTTAACTGGGGTATCTATCATCTTCCGTGGGCATATTGAACGTTTCTTCAATAAATTCCGTAAAGATGCACAATTAGACATGACCGAAGACTTGGAGAAAGTAAATTTTCAAGCCAAAGATAAACGGGCTTACATCATTTTCATGGGTGTGGTGCTGGGTGTATTTGTGACTTTATCCTCTGTAGGTGCAGGCGCGTTTGGTATCATGGCATTGGTCATCATGTTCCCCAATTTACCGATGATTCGTATCATTGGTTCAGATGTGGTTCACGCTGTCCTACTCACCCTTGTGGCTGGTCTTGGTCACATGAGCTCGGGTAATGTCGATTTCGCACTTTTAGGCTGGTTATTGGTTGGCTCAATTCCTGCGATTATTATCGGCACACTGATCAGTTCTCGATTGCCAGAAAAAATTATTCGTAAAATTTTAGGTATTACGCTTTTTGCGTTGGGTGTGAATTTTATAATCCATCCAGTAAAAGCCAAACCTGTTCAAAAACCAACCACCGCAATGGTTTATACTGTGGAAAAATCACACAGCATTTAAACTATCTCTGTGGATAATTGGATTATTTCACGGTTTTATTGGTCTTTTGTATAGTAAAAGGCTAATTAAATCGTGTTATATTCAAGCAACTAAAAAACTCTTGTATGATCGATCTAGTGACAGCAATGAATACACAACAGCCAACCCCTATTACTCAATCAGACATTGAAGACTTAAATGTGAAAAGCATTCAGCCTTTAGTAACTCCTGCAGAACTAAAAAAAGAATTGCCATTAACAGGAAATGCATATCACACCGTACTTAAAGGTCGCGACACCATTCGCAATATTTTAGATGGTAAAGATAAGCGTCTTTTTGTCGTAATTGGTCCTTGTTCTATTCATGATACAGTTGCTGCACATGATTATGCGGATCGTTTAAAAGTACTCAGTGAACAAGTTAAAGATACGCTTTATATCGTGATGCGCGTTTATTTTGAAAAACCGCGTACCACTGTAGGTTGGAAAGGCTTAATTAACGATCCAGATATGAATGACTCTTTCAATATTGAGAAAGGTTTGCGTATTGGTCGTCAATTGCTGTTGGAATTGAATGAAAAAGGTTTGCCTTGTGCCACTGAAGCACTCGATCCAAACTCACCACAGTATTATCAAGATTTAATTTCGTGGTCTGCGATTGGTGCACGTACCACTGAAAGCCAAACCCACCGTGAAATGTCTTCAGGACTTTCATCTCCTGTTGGTTTCAAAAATGGTACAGATGGTGGTTTAACTGTTGCAACTAATGCGATGCAATCGGTTAAACATGGTCATAGCTTCCTAGGTTTAAATGAACTTGGTCAAGTTTCTGTGATTCGCACCAGCGGCAACCCATATGCACACGTAGTATTACGTGGCGGTAATGGCAAACCGAACTATGATGCAGGTTCTGTAGCAGAAGCTGAAAATGCATTAGCGAAAGCCAAGGTCAGCACCAAAATCATGATTGATACCAGTCATGCCAACTCAAATAAAGACCCGTTCTTGCAACCGCTTGTTCTAAAAAATATTACTGAACAAATTTTGGATGGGAACAAATCCATTGTCGGTATTATGGTTGAAAGTCACTTAAAAGGTGGTCGTCAAGATATCCCTGAAAACTTATGTGATTTAGAATACGGTAAGTCAGTTACAGATGGCTGTATTGACTGGGATACAACAGAAAAAGTATTGCTAGAAATGCACAATGCTTTGAAAGATGTATTACCAAATCGCTAAGCATCCAAGCGCCATCCCCAAGGATGGCGTTTTGTTTTACTGCCAATGAAAAGTCACCGTTATGAATCAACTTGAAAACGCTTTAACTCACATTGACCATTTCCAGTTTGTCCATGAGCATTTATTTAGTTCTGGTCAACCGACAGTTGAACAGTTAAAACACATCAAAGAATATGGCGTCACAACTGTTATTAATCTTGCTTTAAATGATGCAGAAAACCATCTTCAGAATGAAGACCGTATTTGCTTAGAACTAGGACTCAATTACGTTCATATTCCTATTCTTTGGGACACACCTTCTGATGAGCAATGCCTCTTAGTTTTAGACATGTTGGATCATCTGATTCAAGAGCAGATGGTTTGGGTGCATTGCGCCCACAACCTTCGTGTGAGCAGCCTAATCTATCTTTACCGCCAATATTATATGGATATGGATATCGCCAGCGCTCAAGATTTATTACATGCAGTTTGGGAACCAAACGAGACATGGACAGGACTGATTCATGCTGTAGCCCTACAACTCCAAGGTCGTAAAGCTACTAAAGATCTACAACAGTCACTGATGGGTGCAGATCATTTGGCTTGATGGCTAATCAAAACTGTAGCAGTTGCCAAAATACCTTCTTGACGGCCAGTAAAACCCAGTTTTTCTGTGGTTGTTGCTTTAATACTAATTTGAGTAACATCCACATCTAAAACGTCTGCGACAGATTGACGCATCTCTAAATTGTACTTCGCTAACTTTGGACGCTCACAGGCTACCGTCATATCCGCATTATTCAACACATAGCCACGATCTAAAATGAGCTGATAAACATGTTTTAACAGCACTCGACTGTCTGCCCCTTTAAATTCAGGGTCTGTATCTGGAAAATGCTGCCCAATATCGCCCAATGCAAGTGCACCCAATAATGCATCACAGAGTGCATGCAGCACAACATCACCATCGGAATGTGCTTTTAAACCGTGTGTATGTGGAATTTTAACGCCAGCCAAAGTAACAAATTCGCCTTCCTCAAAAGCGTGTACATCCATTCCTTGACCAATTCGAATATGTGCGACCATTCAGTTACGCTCCTTCAGAAATAAATGTTTGAAATCTTGTATTCAGTGTTTCGACTTCGTTATAGTTACACCAGCACAGTGTTGTGAAAGTATAAGTCATCATGTTGTTGAATACAGACATTAAATTCCTTAAAACTATAGCATCTTTCATTGGTATGGGTTGTATATACACTAGCCTGACTTACGCTCAGGAAATAGATTGTAGTAAAACTGATACTGCTACAATAAAAACGATGTGTTCTGGCAGTTTCGAACAACAACGGCAGAAACTCAAAAACCAATATCTCACTGCGTTTTTAATCAGTGATGCACCCTTACGATTACTCGATGATACACATAGCGTATGGCTCAACCGTATACAACAATGCAAAACAGAATCATGTTTTACACAGCAATTTGAGCTTCGCACTGATGATTTAAATTTTTATACCTCATTAAATCAGAGTTTGACTCAACATTATTTAAAATTTGAAAAGGGTAAACTTGCACAACAGCCCATTCACTTACAAGTTCATCAGCTTGGTAAAGACAGTATTAAAATTGAAGGAATTGCCTACCGTAATCCAAACAACAAGAAGGAAACTCAAACCATTCCTTTCTTGGCGTACACCACCCCAGAGAAAAAACAAAATATTGTCGACAATGAACATGACTGTAAATATCAATTTGATTATTACAAAGCCATTTTAACTGTCAAAACCCAACAAAAAGGTTGTGAGCGATTTACTGGTGTTTATCGCCTTTATGATTAAAGACAGTTTTAAAAAAATAAAAAAGCACAGATATTTGTCTGTGCTTTTGATTCAACATGAGTACATCAAGCTGGATAAGCCGATGCAATTTCTTGACTGATCATCACTGCTGTAGCGGCTGACAAAGTCCAACCTAAATGTCCATGCCCTGTGTTATAAAATACGCGGTCACGTCGTCCACGTCGAACGATTGGCATCATGTCTGGCATCATTGGACGTAAGCCCGCCCAAGGCACAACACTCTGAGTGGAAATATCAAAATTTTTATTCGCCCAATCGACCAAAGGCTGAATCCGATCAGAACGAATATCACGGTTATACCCATTAAACTCCGCAGTCCCTGCAATTCTTAATCGGCTAGCACCTAAACGTGACGTGACAATTTTGGCACTTTCATCCAGCAAACTTACCCATGGTGCATGTTGCACACTCTGCTCATCATCCAAGTTAATGGTAATTGAATAGCCTTTTACAGGATAAACATTCACTTTATCACCCAGTAAATGTGCCAATTGATAGCTACCCACACCACCACACACCAACACAGCATCTGCTTCAAAATATTCTGATGCCTGCTCTTCTGGGTGCATATTTTCAGTGCTGCCTTTACAAATGACTGTCACGCCTTTCTCATGATGTTGCACGTTGGTGACGTTTAAACCAAAGCGATATTTCACCCCATATTTTTCTGTTACCTTGGCAAGACCATTGGTAAACTTATGAATATCTCCTGTGGCATCACCCGGACAATAAAAGCCGCCATAATAGTCACCTGTTAAACTCGGCTCAATTTGCTTAATTTCTTCAGATGTTACTGCATAACGCTCTAATCCACCTGTGCAAAGCAATTCATTGACACGGGTTGCGACTTGATAATCTGTTTGGTTGTGGTAAAAATGTAGAATGCCTCTTTTTTCTAAATCAAACTGAATCTGTTCCTGTTCAGCAATATCAAATAAGCGTTTACGCGCCATGAGTGCTAATTTCACCGTATCACGGGTATTTTCTTCATAGTGTTTAATATTGCCCAAAAATTCGACTAGCCATGCATATTTATGCAGATCAAACGACGGATTGAGCAACAAAGGCGCATCTTTACGGGACATCCATTTAATGCCTTTCAATACAGTGGATTTTTGATTCCAGACTTCTGCATTACATGCTGAAAGCTGACCACCATTGGCAAAAGAAGTTTCCATTGCAGGATAAAGATGTTTATCGATGACTGTCACATCATAGCCCAATTGTGATAGTTCATAAGCTGAAGTTACCCCAGTAATTCCAGAGCCAATAACAATAATATGTGGCATAAAGCACTCCTACGAAATGCATGCATTCCTTGTGTTGTGCCCCATCTGTCATTGGTACCTGAGAGCTTCGATCATATACAACATATAACCATCCCCTTCGGTGAGTGCCTTTTTTATCTTTATGCACTTCTCTCCAGATTTTGAAATTATTACAGTCCTTCTGCCTGAGAGTTTCCGGGGTCGTTGCTCCTTCGGCGAGCACATCACTGTGCTTCTCTCCTGCAATAATTGCTTCTTATAATATGAGCAATATATATACCATTTTCGAGTGCGAAATATACAAATTTAGTAATTATTTATGAGAAAGCACTTAAAAAAATTTATTCCAATAAAATTCATATACTTAAAAAAATAATATTTGATTCTGTTTTATCTAAATGATGCAATAAAATTGATTTCAATCTATAAAAAAAGCCCCAAATGGGGCTTACGCATTTTAACGGTGCGTATGAATGGACATCACAATTCCCATACCAGCAAGCAGTGCAATCACCGCCGTACCGCCATAACTCATCAATGGTAATGGATCTCCTGTCACAGGAAGAATTCCACTAATCATGCCCGAGTTGAGAAATACAAAGAAGAAGAACGTTAAACCAATGGCACTTGCCAGCAAACGACCATAGTTATGAAAGGAATTTAGTCCTATCATCATGCAACGGAAAATAATAGCTGCATAAAGCGCAAATAGGAACATAACACCTAAAAATCCGAACTCTTCTGAATAGGTCGATAAAATAAAGTCGGTATGATGTTCAGGCAAATAGCCCAAATGCGACTGCGTTCCACCTAAATAGCCCTTCCCCATTAAGCCACCAGAACCAATTGCAATCTTAGACTGGATAATATTCCAACCCGCACCTAAGGCATCGGATTCTGGATCAAACAGGGTTAATACACGCTTCTTTTGGTAAGCCTGTAAGACATACATCCATAAAACAGGCGCAGTAACAGCGAATGCCATAAAGGCTCCCAAAATGAGCCTCCAAGACATCCCACTCAAAAAGAGCACGAAAATTCCGGGGATAATTAAGCCAATGGATAAGTCGGGTTGCAAGGCAACCAACACAAAAGGCACAAACATAATCACCAGTGCCCCCAAAATATGAATCAGTTTCGGTGGAAATGGCTTTCTAGCAAAATACCATGCCATCATTAACGGCATCGCAAACTTCATAAACTCACTGGGTTGTACACTGCCAATACCGGGTACAGTCAACCAACGTTTAGCCCCTAAGCGGGTATCGCCTATGACAAGCACCAAAACCAACAACACAACTGAAATCAGATAAAAATATGGACTGGTGGCCTGATAAACCTTCGGTGGGATCTGTGCGCAAATAAATAACAGAATAAAACCCACACCAAAACTGGTGGCCTGACGCAATACCATTCCCATATCTTCAGCAGTGGCACTATAAACTGCCATTAAACCAATAATAGAATTTACAACCAACAATCCCAACAACCAAGGATCAAGATGTAAACGGTGCCATTTGGAGGAATCGTCTTTAATACTTCGACCATCACGTAAGGATTGGCGTAAGAAACGATACTGTTGAGAAGGTATCATCTGATGAGGCAATACAGCTAAAAGTGAGCAGAGTATAAATTTAAACTGCGAGAGAGTGAATGCTTAATTCAACGTTCAGGATAATTATTTCGTAAACAATCACAGCTACCGCATGAAATTTTTAAATTAGTTTTGTGATTGGGTAATCAAACGCGCCAACTGTAAGTCATCTGGATAGGTAATTTTGATATTATCAGAACGCCCCTGAACCACATGAACAGGATGCCCCGCGTATTCTAAGGCACTCGCTTCATCAGTAATCACTTGCTGGTCTTGCAAAGCCAGCTCAATCGCTTGTTTTAATACACCCAGTTTTGCCATCTGCGGAGTTTGAGCTTGCCATAATAGATCACGGCTCACTGTCTGACTGATGATCGCTTCAGTTTCAACTCGCTTCAAAGTATCACGGACTGGAATAGCAAGAATAGCAGCTTGATCTGTTTCAATCGCTTTATGAACCAATGTATTTAATACAGGCAAAGTAATGCATGGACGTGCTGCATCATGCACCAGCACCCAGTCATTTTCATCTGTGATTTGAGCAAGATAATTTAAAGCATTCAGTACAGAATCAACTCGTTCTTGACCACCCGCACAAAAATGTGATTTTTCTGGAGCCACCAAAGCCAAGCTTTGAATCACATTATCATCTTGCGCAACCGCAAGCACATAACCTGCTAAATCCAAGCCATTTAATCGTTCCACCGTATGTTCTAATACGGTTTTATGATCAAGCAATTGATATTGTTTTAATTTAGACTGAGAAAAACGTCGCCCTGAACCCGCAGCAGGAATAACCACCCAAAGCTTATTGGGCATTAACGGGCTCTGGTGGGATGGCATTGTCATCTTCATTGGTGCGTAAATCTGCTTTGGCGTTAGGATCAATATAAATAGGCTTATATTGAGTACTGATGGTACTCATTTGAACAAAAGTTTCGCGTGGTTTAATTAAACCCAAATCTAACCGTGCATGTTCTTCTATGGCTTCAACACCATTTTTTAAATCATAAACTTCTGCTGCAAGAACACGATTACGCTCTTTTAGCTCATCATTAATTTCTGTCTGTTGTTGGATTTTTTGGGTCAGTTGTTGATGATCATGATAACCACCCTCGCCAAACCAAAATAAATACTGAAACCCTGCGATCAGTACGATCGCAAGGCCCAATAGTAATTTACTCGCAAATGAGTCAAATACATTTAACATAGATAGCATTCAATCGCTTAGTTCAAACCTTTGAACTCAGCTTTACCGCGATAGATCGCATTAGTCAACTCTTCAATACGAAGCAATTGGTTATATTTTGCAACACGGTCAGAACGGCAAAGTGAACCGGTCTTAATTTGACCCGCTGCTGTACCCACTGCAAGATCCGCAATTGTAGAATCTTCAGTTTCACCAGAACGGTGAGAGATTACAGTTGAGTAGCCATTTGCTTTCGCAAGGTAAATTGCATCTAAAGTTTCAGTCAACGTACCAATTTGGTTGTATTTGATGAGAATAGAGTTACCTACTTTCTCATTAATACCACGTTGAAGGATTTTCGGGTTTGTAACGAATAAATCGTCACCCACCAACTGGATTTTATCGCCAAGGATAGACGTTAAGTAAGACCAACCTTCCCAATCCGACTCGTCTAAACCATCTTCAATTGAGATAATTGGATATTGGTTTACAAGACCTGCTAGATAGTCAGAGAACTGGTTGCTTGTGAATGCTTTATTGCCTTCGCCAGCAAGGATGTATTGACCATTTTTGTAGAATTCTGAAGATGCACAATCAAGCGCAAGCATAATATCAGAACCAGCTTTGTAACCTGTTTGACCAATCGCTTCAAGAATAACAGTGATTGCTTCTTCGTTTGAACGCAAGTTTGGCGCAAAACCACCTTCATCACCTACAGCAGTATTTAAACCTTTTTTGTTTAAAACTGATTTTAGAGAATGAAAGATTTCAGCACCTGCACGTAATGCTTCAGAGAATGACGTGAAGCCAACTGGCTCAATCATAAACTCTTGAATATCAACGTTATTGTCTGCATGTGAACCACCATTGATGATGTTCATCATTGGTACAGGCATGCTTAAAGTCGTTTGACCACGTAAATCTGCGATGTATTGGAAAAGAGGAATTTTCTTTTCAGTAGCAGCAGCACGGGCAGCAGCTAAAGAAACAGCTAGAGTTGCGTTAGCACCTAGTTTTTCTTTGTTTTCAGTGCCATCAAGCGCAATCATCGTGTTATCGATGTCTTTTTGCTCAAATACTGATTTACCCACTAAAGCGTCACGGATTAAAGTGTTTACGTTGTTAACAGCATTTTTAACACCTTTACCCAAATAGCGTGCTTTGTCGCCATCACGAAGTTCTAAAGCTTCACGAGAACCAGTTGAAGCACCAGAAGGTGCACATGCACGACCTACAACACCAGATTCTAGGATAACGTCTGCTTCGATGGTTGGGTTACCACGAGAGTCCAAAATTTCACGTGCACGAATGTCAACGATTTGGCTCATGAATAATTCCTCAGTTGATTAATAACGAGATGCCTTAGAAAGCATCAATGAGTATCTAATTTTGCGAAACCTTTTACCAAGGTATCTAATTCTTTTAGCTGTGCTAAGAACGGCTCAAGTTGGGCCATACGTAATGCACATGGACCATCACATTTGGCTTTTTCAGGATCTGGATGTGCTTCCAAGAACAAACCAGCCAGGCCTGTTGCCATACCTGCACGAGCAAGTGTTGTGATTTGCGCACGGCGACCGCCCGCTGAATCTGCACGGCCACCCGGAGTTTGAAGCGCATGAGTCACATCAAAGAACACAGGAACATTCATTTCTTTCATGATGTCGAAGCCCAACATGTCTACAACCAAATTGTTGTAACCAAATGCCGAACCACGCTCACAAATAATGAGCTTGTCATTCCCTGCTTCTAAACACTTATGCAAAATATGGCGCATTTCGTGCGGAGCAAGGAATTGTGCTTTCTTGATGTTAATAATGGCATCTGTTTTAGCCATTGCTTCAACCAAGTCAGTTTGACGACTTAAAAAAGCGGGCAACTGAATGATGTCTGCAACTTCTGCCACTGGCGCAGCTTGATACGGCTCATGCACATCAGTAATGATTGGCACATTAAATTGCTTTTTAATGTCTGCCAACCATTCAATTCCTTTTTCCAAACCAGGACCACGGAATGAATTTAAGCTCGAACGATTCGCTTTATCAAAACTTGCCTTAAACACATAGGGAATGTCTAAGCGCTTGCAAATATCAACATAAGTTTCTGCAATTTCAAAAGCTAAATCTTTTGACTCTAATACGTTCATGCCGCCGAATAGTACAAATGGCAAGTGGTTTGCCATTTGTATATCGCCTAAACGTACAATTTCTTGTGGTTTTAATTGTGACATTTAAACTTTCCTAGTTTAGTCCTAGACATACCTTATTCTTAAGCTTTTTGATGTTTTGCTTTCGCTGCACCAATAAAACCTGCAAATAATGGATGACCATCACGTGGTGAACTTGTAAATTCCGGGTGGAATTGTACCGCAATAAACCAAGGATGTTGAGGAATTTCAACTGTTTCTACTAAGTGCTGTACAGGTGAATAGCCCGAAATTTTCATCCCTGCGTCTTCAAGCACTGGAATGAAACGATTGTTCATTTCATAACGATGACGGTGACGCTCTACAATTTCAGCTTTGCCATACACTTCACGTGTTTTGGTGCCTTCAACCAATTCAGACTTTTGCGCACCTAAACGCATGGTGCCGCCAAGGTCAGACTCAAGGCTACGCTGTTGTACTTCACCACGTTCATCTAACCATTCTGTAATCAAACCAATCAATGGTGATTTAGTTGAACGGTTGAATTCAGTAGAAGTCGCATCTGCAATACCTGCAACGTTACGAGCAAATTCAATTACAGCCAACTGCATACCCAAACAAATACCAAGGAATGGCACATTGTTTTCACGTGCATACTGAATCGCTTTCATTTTGCCTTCAGTACCGCGCTCACCAAAACCACCTGGTACAAGAATCGCGTCAGCATCTTTCAATGCAGTTGCTACGTCTTGACTTTCAAGATCTTCAGCATTCACATAATCAATTTGAACTTTAACGCGATTTTGAATACCAGCGTGTAATAACGCTTCGTTTACAGATTTATACGCATCTGGAAGTTCAACATATTTACCTACCATTGCAACACGAACTGTGTATTCAGGGTTTAACAATGCTTCTACCACATTGTCCCAATCTGAAAGATCGGCTTCAGGTAAATCATTAAAGCCAAAACGCTCACAAATTAAATCATCAACGTCTTGTTCATAGAATGTACGAGGAATTTGGTAAATTGTTTTCGCATCTTTACACACCACCACAGCACGTGCTTCCACGTTGGTGAACAATGCAATTTTGCGTGTCGTATCCGCATCAACATCGTATTCAGTACGGCAGATTAAGATATCTGGTTGAATACCAATAGATAACAACTCTTTTACAGAGTGTTGAGTCGGTTTGGTTTTTAACTCAGCCGCTGACTTGATATATGGCAACAACGTTAAATGCATCAGCATTGTGCGTTTGTGACCTAATTCAACCATCAACTGACGTACAGATTCCATGAATGGGAGAGATTCAATGTCACCGACTGTTCCACCAATTTCTACGATGGCAACGTCATAACCTTCGCCAGCGCGAAGAACACGTTCTTTAATATTGTCTGTAATGTGTGGAATTACTTGAACAGTACCACCTAAGTAATCACCACGACGCTCTTTATTGAGTACGTCTTGATAAACACGACCAGAAGTAAAGTTATTGAGTTTGGTCATTTTCGCACGACGTAAGAAACGTTCGTAATAACCCAAATCCAAGTCAGTCTCAGCACCATCCTCTGTGACAAAAACTTCACCATGCTGGAATGGGCTCATCGTCCCTGGATCGACATTAATGTATGGATCCATTTTGACCATGGTCACTTTTAAACCACGGGCTTCTAAAAGTGCAGCAACTGAAGCAGCTGAAATACCTTTACCTAGTGATGAAACTACACCACCAGTAACGAAAATAAAATGGGTCATTAAGTTTCTCGTACAATGGAGCCTAAATCGGCCTACAATGTTGTGCGATTTTACTTTACTATGTACCTAGAAAGCAAAGTCAATTAGCAGCAATTCATAGATCAATAAACAATTGGCTATTCTATCAGCATTTCCGATAAAAATTTAGTAGGGAATCTCAGGATTTTTCATCTGTAATTTTACTGCTATACTACGCGCACTCTATTTATGCTTTATTTTGTGCGATTATGAATAAGAAACTTTTAATTTGTGGTGCCCTTGCATTGGGTTTATTACTTACCGCATGTGTGAAAAAAGAAGAACCTAAAGATGAGCAAGCTGAAACAGCCCAAGCTGCATCTGAACCGACTGAACAAGCACAGTTCCAACCTTTAGAAGCATCTCAACCTGAAACTGAAGTTGTAATCCCGACTCAAGTTGAAGTTGTGCGTGAGCAAACCCCAAATACTACGACTGAAATTCGTCGTGAAGTAGCACCGAAACCAGCTACAACTCAAGCAGTTGAAGCGCCTAAAGCTGAAGATAAACCTGCTCAAGTCGTACAACAGCCGAAACCAAATACAACTGCTCAGTCTGAAGATGATGCTGTCGCTGCTGCTATTGCTGCTGCAACTCCTGCATTAGACAACAAATAATTTAAAATTTATTAAAAAAAACCAGTTCAAATGAACTGGTTTTTTTAATGGTCTATAGAAAGTCATCAAGACATTAATCTACATGCAACTTTAAATAATCTGCCATTAATTTTGCAGCCCATGATCGAGTTTGAGTGATCCCTTCATAAAAACCACAATGACTGCCCTTTTTGGTCGTTACAACAATAATATTTTCCATTCTTTGAACGACTGATTTATAAGGATAAAAGTTCTTGATGTGACAAACGGGGTCATCCTCAGAATTTAAAACCATCAATGGAATTTTGACATTTTCAAATACATGGATAGGATTAATGGCTTGGGTATAACTTGCATAGTCGTGATAACCTGCTAATTCAAAATAACTTTTCTCAAATTCAGCAAGCGTTTTGACCGCCAATACCTGCGACAATGAAGTCACAGGTTTCCAAGTCGGCAAATAAGGATGAATAAAAGTCTTGAATAGCTTTTTGGTCATAACTTTACTATAAAACGGATGGATATTTTCAAATCCAAGTTCAGTGTTATAGCCTGGGCATAAGGCAAAAGCAGCTTTAAAAGGTGTGTCATTACCTTGTTCGCCCAAATAACGAACCAATAAACCCGTACCCGCGGATGAACCCACGGCATATAAAGATGAAGCTGGAAATTGTTGCTGAATATAGGCGACTTGCTCCCGTAAATCGGAAGTAAAACCAAACAAGCTCATTTTCGGCACAGGTAAAGGTAAATCTGCATGCCCACGGCGTAAACACAAAGCAATACGCCAGCCCGTATATTGATGCAGATCTCGAACCAACTCTCTCATACTGGCCAAATTACCCGTAATCGTATGCAGAATAATGATCGTCGGAGTTTCTTGGGGTAATGTCAGACCATACCAAGCTACCGCAGTCACACCACCATCTTGCATGGTTAACTGATCAATTCGATCGTACTCTAGTTGAATGGTTCGCTTCTTAATCACATCAAAATATAATAAATGTGCATGTGTGTTTGATAACCACGGGGTTGGACGATATTTTTGTTGAAGTTGAGGTAACTTTTCTAGCACCTTTTTACTTTGCCCTTGTGGGCTATAGTACAGTTTTGGTTGTTCAGCACCGATAACTGAATCAATCCATTCCGAACCTAGAACTTTAATTTTATTTAAAGTAGATATTCTCATATCGATTTACCATTATTGATGATGAGTAAAAGATTGCTGTACTAATGTGGCGATCTGCTGACCCCAAACTGCATAAATTTCTTTACTTGGATGAAAACCATCGCTTGCCATCGGCAAATTCATTGTTTGAAAGGCATGAATGTCAAAATGTAGAAACTTAAACCGACTGTTCTGCGCTAAATATTGCTGTAATTGCTGATTCATTGCAGTTGCATATTGCCCCAACAACCATGCCAATGGATTTGGCAAGGCTGGAAAATGCTGCATCGGTGGGACACCTGTGACAATAATCAATTTCGGCTGAAATCGATTCTGTACTTCTTCAAATAAATACTGTTGTTGCTTCAACCACGATTTGACTGAAGTTAATTTGGTAACATCATTCACACCGACTGATGTCACCACTACATCATACTGCTGTGGTGCTAAATGTTGTGTTGCTCGAATGACTTGCTCCGTCGTATCGCCAGTCTTTGCATGTAGTTTCCAGAGAATCTGGAAGTCATCTTGCAATGCTTGAAGAATCGCGCCAGACAAAGCCTCACTTTGTGATTCTACTCCAACTCCTGCTGCAGCCGAATCTCCTAAAATTAATAAGGATAATGACTGCCCTTGACCGATTATTCCCTCACGATCACCACTGGCTTCTAAAAGACATGGTGTATTCTTGCGAACTTTTACCCCCTGAAACAGCAACACAGGCAATAAAGCTAAAGTCGAAAGTTTTAACCACATTTGTTTAATCTCAGTAATTGTGTAAAGAAATATAAATTAAGCGGGCTGAAACTGCTTAATACGCTGCCCCATCTCAGTAGCCAATGCCTCCAAACCACTTTTTGGTCGAATCATCACTTCAAAATCAACAATTTGACCTTGTTCATTGAATTGAATCATATCGATCCCTTTCAACTTTTTGTCCCCGATATTTGCTGAAAACTCCAAAACAACAGATTGAGCATTTTCCGTCAGAAATTCACGATGATAGGTGAAGTTTTCGAATACCTGAATAACATTGCTCAGAATAAACTGCACCACGGCTTTACCTTCATAAGGATGAAAAGCAACAGGAGATCTGAAAACCACATTATCTGCTAACAATTCATTTAAGTAATCCATGTCACGCGTTGCAACCATGTGGTGCCATTTATGTAATGCATCTTGGGTTTGTTTTAATTGCATTGTTGTATTCTCTTTAATTGATGAAAAGAGGACCCGTAGGTCCCCTTGGTTTTAAATTACTGCTGCAAGCTCAGCACCTTGACGAATTGCACGTTTCGCATCTAATTCACCTGCTTCTTTTGCGCCACCAATTAAGTGTACTGCTTTACCATCAGCTTTTAATTGATCAAACATTGCTGTAAAAGGCTCTTGCCCCGCACAAATCACCACATTGTCTACATCTAGAATCATTGATTTATCATTAACAATGATGTGGAGACCTTGGTCATCAACTTTTTCATAGTTTGCGCCCGCAATCATCTGCACATCACGGTTTTTCAAACCTGTACGGTGAATCCAGCCTGTTGTTTTACCCAAACCAGCACCCACAGATGTAGGTTTACGCTGTAATAAGAAGATTTCACGCTCAGATGCTTCTACTTGTGGTTGTTTTAAACCGCCAACATCATTGTAATGCGTATCAATACCCCACTCATTGTAGAATTTTTGAGGGTTTAAGCTGCCACTTTCACCTTCATGGCTCAAATATTCAGCCGTATCAAAACCAATACCACCCGCACCGATCACAGCAACGCGTTTACCCACTGGCTTACGCTCTCTTAATACATCGATGTAGCTCAATACTTTTGGATGATCAATCCCTTCAAAGCTCAACTCACGTGGCGTTACACCTGTAGCGACCACAATGTCATCAAAGTTGGCTTGGCTTAGCTCGTCATACGTCGCTTTATGATTTAACTGTAGCTTGATTTTTGGTTGTAACAATTCAATTTTACGCTTGAAGTAACGTAAAGTTTCATAAAACTCTTCTTTACCTGGGACTGTTTTCGCAATATTAAACTGACCACCAATTTGGTTCGCAGCTTCAAAAATGGTGACGTTATGACCGCGCTCTGCTGCATAAGTTGCAAAACTTAAACCCGCAGGACCAGCACCAATCACGGCGATATTTTTCGCTTGACCTGCCTCTTTGAAAATTAATTCTGTTTCATAACATGCACGTGGGTTTACTAAACAAGTTGCAATTTTCATCGAGAAAATATGGTCTAAACAGGCTTGGTTACAACCAATACAAGTATTAATTTCATCACTACGACCTTGTTCAGCTTTGAGCACAAACTCAGGGTCGGCTAACATTGGGCGCGCCATAGACACGATATCAGCATCACCAGACGCCAAAACATGCTCTGCCATTTCAGGTGTGTTAATACGGTTAGAAGTAACCAAAGGTATGTTTACGCTACCTTTTAATTTTTTAGTCACCCAAGTAAATGCCGCACGAGGCACTTTAGTCGCAATAGTCGGAATACGCGCTTCATGCCAACCAATACCCGTATTGATAATGGTTGCCCCCGCTTTTTCAATTTCTTTTGCCAGATGAATCACTTCATCTAAACTCGAACCACCTTCAACCAAATCCAACATAGATAATCGGTAAATAATGATGAAGTTTTCACCGACTGCTTCGCGGGTACGTTTTACAATTTCAATTGGGAAACGAATACGTTTTTCATAGCTACCGCCCCATTCATCCTCACGATGGTTCGTTCGTGCAGCAATAAACTCATTGATTAAATAACCTTCTGAACCCATGATTTCTACGCCGTCGTAACCTGCGTATTGTGAAAGCTTGGCACAGTTCACAAAATCATCGATGGTTTGCTGAACTTCAGCAGAACTTAATTCCTTAGGACGGCTTGGATTAATCGGTGCTTGAATTGCAGATGGTGCAACAATATCTTTTTGGTATGAATAACGACCAGTATGTAGAATTTGCAGTGCAATTTTACCGCCCGCATCATGGACTGCCTGCGTAATGACTTTATGGTGTTCTGCTTCTTCACGGGTATCAAGCTTAGAACCACCTTTAAAAGTCAAACCATGGTCATTGGGTGAAATACCCCCTGTCACAATGAGTCCAACACCGCCTTTTGCACGTTCAGCATAAAATGCTGCCATACGGTCATAACCACCTGGCGCTTCTTCAAGACCAACGTGCATAGAACCCATAAGTACACGGTTTTTCAGTGTAGTAAATCCTAAATCTAATGGGGCGAGTAAGTGTGGATAATTGGACATGAGACCTCCATGGCTTGCAATGTGCTGGCTAAATTTTGCTTTTATGCAACTTGTTGCACTAATTTATAGTCTAATTTTGAAATCTATGCAACATGTTGCATAATATCTTTATCTTAAATTTGTTGATGCTAGCTTATGTCTTTAGCACATGTTCTTCTTACCAGCTTAATTGAAAAACCCAGTACAGGCATTGAATTGGCACGTCGTTTTGACCGTTCTATGGGTTTCTTTTGGAATGCAACGCATCAACAAATTTACCGTGAACTCAGTGCCATGCAGCAAAAAGGCTGGATTTCAACCCTTGAAGATGAAAGTTCCAATAGCCGAAAAAAAACCTATCAAGTAGAACAATTGGGGCGCACTGAATTGGCTGACTGGATGGTCAAACAAGGCCCACCCGCTCAACTACGTGAAGAACTGATGGTGCGTTTAAGAGCAGAAGCACAAGTCGGTGAGGCAACCGTATTGCCTGAATTAGAAAGACACTTGATGTTGCATCAAGAAAAGTTGCAAATTTATCAACAAATTTTTAATAAAGACTTTCCATCTACAGAAAATGAAAATCGAACTTTATATATTCATAAAATGATTTTACAGTTAGGCATTAACTTAGAAGTGGGCTGGATTGAATGGCTTGAAGCCATGATTACAGGTCTGAAAAAATTTGAAAAATCTTAAAAAATAGAGAAATTACCATGCCTTACTATCAAATGCCCGATCAAGAACAATTGTATGTTCGTGAATTCGGTCAGGGCAAACCTGTTTTAGTACTCTCAGGTTTAGGCATGCAAAGTTGGCAATGGATGCCTTTTTTAATTCAGAACAGTAAACAATTTAAATTTATTATTCCAGATTGGCGTGGGTTTGGTCGCTCAAAGTACTGCCGTATACCTGAAATAGATGCTATTTCTAGCCATTGGCGTGATTTAGAGGCCTTAATCCAACAATTAAAGTATCCAGATTTTACCGTAATTGCTTTCTCAATGGGGGCAACAACTGCCATGCATGGCATGAAATATGGAAATTTTAAACAATATATCAATCGTTATTTACATATTGATCAAGCACCCAAAATTACGGTAGATAGCCATTGGCCATATGGTCTACTAAGTCAGCAGCATTTGGACTTTAAAAAGCTTTTGGCTGAGATTTCATTGTTTTTCTCGGCCTTACCGCCTGTGCATAGTCTAGAAGACCTTAAACCGGCTTCACGCCATGAATTTATTAAAATATGGAGTAAATTCATATTATTACAAAATGACCATCGCTTAAGCCCCATCTTATGGAACACCGCCTTAAAATACGATAAATTGCAAAAACATCTCTTACCCTTACACCGCCTCGACTATCTGGCATGGTATATCAATAACTATCTCTATCATGATGAAGATTATCGAGAATCTTTAGCAGAATTGAGCTGCCCCACAACTTTTTTTATTGGGGAAAATTCGATACTTTACCCATCTCAAGGACAAAAAATTATCGCCAATAGTGTCAAAAATGCCAAGCAAGTCATTTTTGAACGATCAGGTCATGCCATTTTAATTAATGAACCCTTCAAATTTCAGCGAGAAATTTCCCGCTTCCTTTTGAATTGTCACGAATAGCAGTACTTTAGTTCAATTAAAGTACTGCTCGATCGTATTTAATTGCTTCAAGATCATAAACTTGATAAATGCAATCAAATAGCGAGCGGATATCTTCACTTTCATCCATACTTCGAATAGCAAGGAAGATCGGGCTAACTGCGGCATCATCCAACAACGGAATATAGTTTAGGTGCGGAAACTGAATGCTACAGGCACTTTCAGGCACAATACAAATCCCTTCACCCGCAGCCACCAAACCTAGCGCCAACTGAATTTCACGTACTTCACGTAAACTGCGCGGCTCTAAACCATACTCCGAAAATAAGCTTCGGACTTGAGTCGAGAAATTGGGTTTAGGGTGACTTGGATATAAAAACAGACTTTCTTCGACCAAATCTGCAAGATATACCCCTTGTTTTTGCGATGCTAAAGGATGACTACTATGTACTGCGACCATCAAGGGTTCTTCACGCAATAACACACGACGAATTGCAGGATCAGAGATTCTTAACCGTCCAAAACCAACATCAATTCGCCCTTCTTTAAGCGCCTGAATTTGGTCTTTAGTACTCATTTCGATCAGTTCAATTTTAAGCTGTGGTTGCTGCTGACGGAATAAATACACAATTCTTGGCAATAAACCATAGAGCAATGACCCAACAAATCCCATGGTTACGGTACGTTCGACCATACCCACACGCTTAGTCATCGACTTCACTTCTTCAGCATTAGACAAAAGTTTAACCGCATGCTGATAGAAGAATTGACCTGCTGGTGTGGTCTGTAAAGGCCGACTACCACGCTCAAACAACTGAATTCCCAACTCAGCTTCAAGGTTTTGAATCTGCCGACTCAGCGGAGGCTGGGCTATAAACAGTTTTTCTGCTGCTTTGGTAAAACTTTGTTCCTCTACAACCGCTACAAAATAGCGTAGGTGTCTAAGTTCCATAAGACTTCATACCTTTTAAATATAAAAAAATGCAAAAATGATCTTCGACAGGTTTAGTTCATTCTTTTAAGGTATATCACATGAATTAGACAAATCAAGATAGCGAAGCCGAAAGATGTATAAATCGATTGAAACGTTGCTTGTAGAAATACCGACGATCCGCCCACATAAAATGGCGGTTGCAACAATGCAAACTCAGACCTTGGTTCTGGTTAAAGTCACCACAGACGATGGCTTTACGGGTTGGGGCGAAGCAACCACAATTGGTGGCTTAGGCTATGGCGAAGAAAGTCCAGAAAGCGTCAAAACCAATATCGAAACCTATTTTGCGCCATTACTCAAGTCATTATCAGGTTTGAATGTGGCACAAACCATACAAACAATTAAACGTAATATCAATGGCAACCGTTTCGCTAAAAATGCCATTCAAACCGCGCTATTTGATATTCAAGCACAACGCTTAGGTTTACCGATCAGTGAAGTTCTTGGTGGGCGTTTAAGACATAGTGTGCCTGTACTGTGGGTACTAGCTTCTGGTGATACCGAAAAAGATATTGCTGAAGCACAGCAGATGATTGCCAGCAAACGCCACAACACCTTCAAGTTAAAAATTGGGTCGCGTCGTGTGGAAGAAGATGTAGAGCATGTTTTAGCCATCAAACAAGCTTTAGGCTCAGATGTTTCTATTCGCGTAGATGTAAATCGTGCTTGGTCAGAATTGGAAGCAATAAAAGGGATTCAACAGTTACAAGATGGTGGTGTGGATTTAATTGAACAACCCTGCGCGATTGACAACATTGATGCCATGCAACGTCTTACCCGTCGCTTTGATATTGCCATCATGGCTGATGAATCGCTAATGGGTCCAGACAGTGCCTATCGCTTAGCAAAACGTAATGGCGCTTCAGTCTTTGCAGTCAAAATCGCGCAATCAGGCGGTTTGGTTGAAGCCAGTGAAGTTGGAAAAATTGCCAAACTAGCAGGAATTGACCTTTATGGTGGCACCATGCTTGAAGGTCCCATTGGCACTATGGCATCGGCACAAGTCTTTTCCACCTTTCATAATTTAGCATACGGTACTGAACTGTTTGGTCCACTGTTACTGACCGAAGAAATTTTAAAAACTCCGCTGCAATATCAAAACTTCGAGCTGGTGTTACCGACCACGGCTGGACTGGGTATTGAACTTGATGAAGACAAAATTGACCGTATGCGTCGCCAGTAATTAAAGGAATTCTACATGCTTTACCACGTAAGAATGGATGTAAACCTACCGCAGGATATGCCAGCAGAACAGGCAAATGAAATTAAAGCGGTCGAAAAGGCATATTCGCAAGAACTGCAACAGCAAGGCAAATGGCGCCACATTTGGCGTATTACAGGTCAATACTCCAACATCAGTATTTTTGATGTCGAGAGCAACGAAGAGCTGCATAACCTGTTGCAGGGTTTACCACTTTATCCCTACATGAATATTGAAGTAATGCCGCTGAACCGACATCCCTCTTCTATTCATGAAGATGATCGTTAAGCAAAGGAATAATGGGAAGACAGCTTCCCAATGTGTAAAAAAAATCTGTATTCACAAGGAATGTGGCCAGCCAGTGTATTGATGAAATCAAACATGTGCCAGCCACCAAAACATACTTAAGGAGCGACAGTATGAACCGCCAACAAATTGATGCCCTCGTAAAAGAAATGAACGTCGACACTGCGACTGGTCCTGTCGATGCGCGTGTACAACAAATTGTTGTACGTTTTGTGGGCGATCTATTCCAAGCCATTGAAGACCTCGACATCAGTCAAACTGAACTATGGAAAGGTCTGGAATATTTTACCGATGCAGGTCAAGCCAATGAATTAGGTCTACTCGCAGCAGGTTTAGGCTTAGAACATTATTTAGACCTTCGTGCCGATGAAGCCGATGCCAAAGCAGGCATTACAGGCGGTACGCCACGTACCATTGAAGGTCCACTCTATGTGGCAGGTGCACCAGAATCGACAGGTTTTGCCCGCATGGATGATGGTTCTGAAACAGACAAAATTCCAACTTTGTTTATTGAAGGTACAGTAACTGATACTGATGGCAACATTATTGAAGGTGCCAAAGTTGAAGTTTGGCATGCTAACAGCTTAGGCAACTACTCATTCTTCGATAAATCACAATCTGACTTTAACTTACGTCGTAGTATTTTAACGGATGCTGATGGCAAATATGTGGCACAGACCACCATGCCTGTAGGCTACGGTTGCCCACCTGATGGTACGACTCAAGCGGTGTTAAATAAGCTAGGTCGTCATGGTAACCGCCCTTCACATGTTCATTATTTTGTCTCGGCTCCGGGTTATCGCAAGCTCACTACTCAATTCAACATTGAAGGTGATCAATACCTTTGGGATGACTTTGCCTTTGCAACCCGTGATGGTTTAGTTGCCACTGCTGTAGATGTGACCGATGAAGCTGAAATTGCTCGTCGCGGTTTAAATCAACCGTTCAAGCACATCACATTCAATATTGAGTTAGTAAAAGAACAGCAAGGCGCGCCTTCAACTGAAGTAGATCGTCGTCGCGCTAGCGCTTAACCCATATTTTAGGAACCGAAATGACATCTAAATCAACTGTCATTTCGGAGTGTTCCCCACATTTGGAACCTCGGAGAACGGACATGCCTCGTATTCCTGTAATTAACACCAGTCACCTTGATCGTATTGATGAATTGCTTGTTGACGATTTTGAAACGGGTGAATTTAAACTGCATCGCTCAGTGTTTACTGATCAAGCCTTATTTGACCTTGAAATGAAATACATTTTTGAAGGCAACTGGGTGTACTTGGCACACGAAAGCCAAATTCCAAATAATAATGATTTCTACACCACATATATGGGACGCCAACCGATCATTATTGCGCGTAACCGTAATGGTGAACTGAATGCCATGATCAATGCCTGTTCACACCGTGGTGCACAACTTTGCCGCCATAAACGTGGCAACAAGGCAACTTACACCTGCCCATTCCACGGTTGGACTTTTAACAACTCAGGCAAACTCCTGAAAGTAAAAGATCCAAGTGAAGCTGGTTATTCAGATTGCTTTAATCAAGAAGGTTCACATGACCTGAAGAAAGTAGCACGTTTTGAAAACTACAAAGGCTTCTTGTTTGGTAGCTTGAATCCTGATGTTCCTTCACTGGAAGAATTTTTGGGTGAAACCACCAAAATCATTGACATGATTGTCGATCAATCTGAGCAAGGTCTGGAAGTTTTACGTGGTGCATCGACCTACACTTACGAAGGCAACTGGAAACTGACCGCTGAAAATGGTGCCGATGGTTATCACGTGTCTGCCGTACACTGGAACTATGCCGCAACGACTCAACACCGCAAAGAAACTCAAGCTGCCGATAATATTCGTGCCATGAGCGCAGGTTCATGGGGTAAACAAGGCGGTGGCTCTTACGGTTTTGACCATGGTCACATGTTGCTCTGGACACAATGGGCAAACCCAGAAGACCGTCCAAACTTCCCTAAAGCAGATGAATACACCGAAAAATACGGTGCGCCAATGTCGAAATGGATGATCGAGCGCTCGCGTAATCTTTGCTTATATCCAAATGTATATTTGATGGATCAATTCGGTTCACAAATTCGTGTCTTACGCCCACTGGCAGTCAACAAAACCGAAGTGACCATTTACTGTATCGCGCCTAAAGGTGAAGCACCAGAAGCACGTACTCGCCGTATTCGTCAATATGAAGATTTCTTTAATGCTTCAGGCATGGCAACACCCGATGACCTTGAGGAATTCCGTGCCTGCCAAGCAGGTTATGCAGGGATTGAACTGGAATGGAACGACATGTGCCGTGGTTCGAAACACTGGATTCAAGGCCCTGATGATGCTGCCAACGAAATTGGGCTAAAACCAAAACTCAGCGGCATTAAAACCGAAGATGAAGGTCTGTACCTCGCTCAACATCAATATTGGCTAGAAACGATGAAACATGCCATTGCCTCAGAAAAAGCACTGGTGAATGAACAAGGAGAGATCGCATGAATGCCACTGCCACTTTAGAACGCAGCTCTCTCGAACAGATTGCGCAGTTCCTTTATCAAGAAGCACGCTTTCTAGATGATGAACAATGGGATGACTGGTTAAATTGTTATGCTCCATCTGCTTCTTTCTGGATGCCTGCTTGGGATGATGATGACCGTTTAACTGAAGATCCTCAGTCTGAAATTTCGCTGATTTATTACCCAGACCGTCAAGGTCTTGAAGACCGTGTGTTCCGTATTAAAACTGAACGCTCTTCTGCAACCATACCAGATACACGTACGAGCCATAACATCAGCAACATTGAATTAATCGCACGTGAGGGAGACAAAGTAACAGTTCGTTTTAACTGGAATACCTTAAGTTTCCGTTACAAAACCAACTACAGCTATTTCGGCATGTCACGTTATGAAATCGATTTTTCAGGCGCGCAACCACAGATTTTAAGCAAATACGTGGTACTCAAAAATGACTATATCAATCAAGTCATTGATATTTACCACCTCTGATTTAAGCGTCATCCCTTCAGTCAAATGGAATGTTGACTGAAGGTCAAGTTTCAAAGTTTTTAGTAGGATTCTAGCCATGTCAAACCACAATATTGCACTTCAATTTGAAGATGGTGTTACCCGTTTTATTAGCGTCGCTCAGGGCGAAACTTTGTCTGATGCGGCTTACCGTCAAAAAATTAATATTCCTTTAGATTGTCGCGATGGTGCATGTGGAACGTGCCGAGCTTTCTGTGAATCAGGAAGTTATGACATGCCTGAAGAAACCTACATTGAAGATGCACTCACCCCTGAAGAAGCTGAGCAAGGCTATATTCTCGCTTGCCAATGCCGCCCAACATCCGATGCTGTATTCCAAATTCAAGCGTCATCTGAAGTATGTAAAACCGAGATTCACCAATACCAAGGCACTTTAGTTGCTGTGGAAAACTTATCAGACTCAACCATCACTTTTGATATTCAACTTGATGAAGGTCAACCTGATATTCACTTCCTTGCAGGTCAATATGTCAACGTTGCCATTCCAGAGACAGCAGAAACCCGTTCATATTCATTTAGTTCTAAACCAGGCAACCGTTTAACAGGTTTTGTGGTGCGCAACGTGCCGAATGGCAAAATGAGTAGCTTTTTAAGTAATAACGCCAAAGCAGGCGATAAAATGACCTTTACAGGTCCATTTGGCAGTTTCTACTTACGTAATGTAGTCCGCCCTGTCGTTATGCTTGCAGGTGGTACAGGTATTGCGCCTTTTCTGTCTATGCTGCAAGTGTTAGAAGAAAAAGGTGCAGAATACCCTGTGCGTTTAGTCTTTGGTGTGACCAATGATTTTGATTTAGTTGCTTTAGAACAGCTTGATGCACTTCAAGCCAAACTTCCATGGTTTGAATATCGCACCGTTGTTGCAAGCCCAGACTCAGCACATGAGCGCAAAGGCTATGTGACTGGACACATTGAAAATGAATGGCTCAATGGTGGCGATGTCGATGTCTACCTATGTGGCCCTGTTCCTATGGTCGATGCCGTTCGTGGTTGGTTAGATAGCGAAGGTGTAAAACCTGCAAACTTCCTATTTGAAAAATTCTCCGCAAACTAATACATCACCCAATATTTAAGTTATAGAAAAGATGATACGCGAAAATGTCATTCGCAATTGTTCGAGGCCAGACCACTTGGTAAAAATGTATTTTCTGTGAGAAAGATATCAAGTAATCGGTTTCGGACGAGTTTTGCGATGAGGTGCATTGCACCGAAAGTTGGTTTCTTGCGAAGCGCTGCTTCTATTTTCCCAAAAGAAAAGTAAGTCTAACCGAAGGTTAATCCAGTAACTGATGTCCAGTTGTTAGGATGCAGGCGTGCCAAATTGTATAAATTTAAAAATTCATCTTTATATTGGATGATAAGTGAGTTCAAAAAATGGCGTCAAATCAAAGATTCTTAAACAAAGTCGTGATTGTGACTGGTGCCGCTCAAGGCATTGGTCGTGGTGTTGCACTCCAAGTGGCTGAAGAAGGTGCACAAGTTGTCTTAGCTGATTTATCTGACTATGTCGATGAAACATTAGCAGAAATTGAAGAACACCAAGGTGATGCAATAACAGTCAAAGCCAATCTTGAAACCTTCGCAGGCGCACAAGCCGTTGTAGCAAAAGCACTTGAAATCTATGGACGTATTGATGTACTCATCAATAATGTCGGTGGTGCCATTTGGATGAAACCCTTTGAAGAATTTTCTGAAGAAGAAATCATTAAAGAAGTCAATCGTTCATTGTTCCCAACGTTGTGGTGCTGCCGCGCAGTTTTACCTGAAATGATTAAAAATCAGCAAGGTACGATTGTAAATGTATCCTCTATAGCGACTCGCGGGATTAACCGAGTACCCTATTCAGCATCCAAAGGCGGCGTCAATGCCCTCACCGCATCACTGGCATTTGAACATGCCAAAGATGGCATCCGAGTGAATGCAGTTGCTACAGGTGGAACCGAAGCACCACCACGTAAAGTACCACGAAATGCAAACCCTCTTTCTGAAAATGAAAAAGCGTGGATGCAACAAGTGGTCGATCAAACTATTGATCGTAGTTTTATGAACCGTTATGGCACGATTCAGGAACAAGTCAATGCAATTGTATTCCTTGCTTCAGATGATTCGTCATATATGACCGGTACAGTGGTTCCTGTAGGCGGTGGTGATCAAGGCTAATTAGTCACTAAACAACTTTATATACAGGATCATGTCTGCATGGAGGCAAATAAATGGCTACCCTGTTTAAAACCTTGAAAGAAGATTGGTCTATTTCAGCTACTGTCGCAGGATTTTTGGCCGTGCTGATTTCCTATTCAGGTCCACTTATTATCTTCTTTCAGGCTGCGCAACAAGCTCAGGTTTCCCCAACCATGATGATTTCATGGATTTGGGGCATTTCGATTGGGGCAGCCGTAGCAGGGATCTTCCTTTCCATTAAATTTAAAGTCCCTGTGATTACGGCCTGGTCTGCACCGGGTACGGCTTTATTGGTCACGCTGTTCCCAAACATTAGCCTGAATGAAGCGGTTGCTGCCTACATCACCTCTGCTGTGGTGATTTTCCTGATCGGGATCAGTGGTTATTTCGATAAATTGTTGAAATGGATTCCGCAGTCGGTTGCCGCAGGCATGATGGCAGGGATCTTATTTCAGTTTGGTTTAGGGTTATTTAGTGCAACTGACAGTATGCCGATTATTGTATTTAGCATGCTGTTTGTCTTTTTAATCGCAAAACGAATTTCCCCACGTTATAGCATGCTTTGGGTACTTCTTTCTGGTGTGGCCTTGAGCTTTGGTCTTGGTGAAATGAATGCGGTGAGTTTAGATTTCCAACTTGCTATTCCTCAGTTGATCACTCCAGAATGGACTTGGCATTCCACCTTAAACCTTGCCCTGCCTTTGATTTTAGTCAGTCTGACGGGACAGTTTTTACCGGGCATGGCCATCATGAAACTGAGCGGTTACGACATGCCTGCCAAGCCGATTATCACCACCACCAGTATTGCTTCTTTAGCTGTTGCATGTGTCGGCGGTATCACCATCGTTTTAGCGTCGATTACGGCTGCACTGTGTATGGGCAAAGATGCGCATGAGTTAAAAGAAAAACGGTATATCGCAGGCGTAGCTAACGGCATTTTCTATATTTTAGGTGGGCTGTTTGCAGGCAGTATCGTTCTGCTCTTTAGCTTGCTGCCGAAAGAGCTTGTTGCAGCACTGGCTGGCTTGGCTTTATTGGGTGCGATTTCAACCAATATCGCTGTAGCCATGAAAGATGAATCTCAACGAGATTCTGCCCTCATTACCTTTTTAGCCACAGCTTCAGGTATGCACTTTTTAGGTCTAAGTTCCGTTTTTTGGGGCATCGTTATTGGTTTAACTGCGCATCTAATTTTAAGTAAACGTAGTCCTGATATTTCAGCTTTAGCTTCAAATCCAAGCTCAAATCCAAGTTCCAAAAGTTAATAGGTACGCTGTGCCTAGGACAATATTATGATTGATAAAAGTTCAGCTTCTTTAACAGAAGCACTTTCGCAAATAAAGGATGGTTCCACCATCATGATCGGTGGTTTTGGTACCGCAGGACAACCTGCTGAACTGATCGATGGCTTAATTCAACTCGGCATTAAAGACCTCACCATCGTTAGCAACAATGCTGGTAATGGCGACTATGGTTTAGCCAAGCTACTCAAAGCGGGTGCTGTGAAAAAAGTCATCTGTTCGTTTCCGCGTCAGTCCGACTCTTGGGTCTTCGATGAACTCTATCGTGCAGGCAAAATCGAATTGGAACTGGTGCCTCAAGGCAACTTGGCTTGTCGTATTCAAGCCGCAGGTATGGGACTTGGTGCAGTTTTCACCCCCACTGGCTACGGTACCTTATTGGCTGAAGGCAAAGAAACCCGTCACATCGACGGGAAAGATTATGTGTTGGAATATCCAATCAAAGCCGACTTCGCTTTGATTAAAGCACAACAAGGCGACCGTTGGGGTAACTTGGTCTACCGCAAATCGGCACGTAACTTCGGCCCGATTATGGCCATGGCCGCAGGTGTAACCATTGCACAAGTGTCTGAAGTGGTGGACTTGGGTGAATTAGACCCTGAACACATCATCACCCCAGGTATTTTTGTTCAACACGTGGTGCAGGTTCAGCCTGAACCTGTGGCTGTGTAATCGGGAGAACATCATGAGCTATCAAAAACTCAGCCGTAACCAAATTGCAGAACGTGTCGCACAAGATATTCCAGATGGCGCTTATGTGAATCTTGGGATTGGCTTACCGACCAAAATTGCCAGCTACCTCCCTTCAGACAAAGACGTTTTCTTACATTCTGAAAATGGTTTATTGGCTTTTGGTCCACCGCCTGAAAAAGATCAAGAAGACCCTGAGTTGATCAACGCAGGCAAAGAATACGTGACCATGCTGCAAGGTGGAGCCTTTTTCCATCATGGGGATTCTTTTGCCATGATGCGAGGTGGGCATTTGGATATTGCGGTTCTCGGGGCGTTTCAAGTCGCGGCCAATGGTGATTTGGCCAACTGGCATACCGGCGCACCGGATGCGATTCCTGCCGTTGGTGGTGCCATGGACTTAGCGGTCGGTGCCAAGAAAGTCTTTATCACCACCGACCATGTGACCAAACAAGGTGAACCTAAGATCGTGGCTGAATTGAGCTACCCCGCGACAGGTTTGAAATGTGTAGACCGCATTTATACCGACCTGTGTGTGATTGATGTCACTGCCGACGGTCTTAAAGTGATTGAGAAAGTTGACGGTCTAAGCTTTGCAGAATTGCAGGCGATGACGGGTGCTCCCTTGGTGGATGCGACACAACAGAATTAATGATTGGAATCTCCTTAAATCCCTCTTGCGAAGCAGTGCTTCTCACCCTTTTTAAAAGGGAGGAGCTACACGGAACGGATTGAAGAAATGAAAGAATGTTCCCTGAAAAAGTCCCCCTTTATTAAAGGGGGACTTAGGGGGATTCAAAGGGAAAATAAAATATGAAAAACGCTTATATCATCGATGCCATCCGCACCCCATTCGGACGTTATGCAGGTGGACTCGCTCCCGTACGTGCTGATGACTTGGGTGCAGTGCCGATTCAAGCCTTGATGCAACGCAACCCTAGTGTGGATTGGACCCAAGTCGATGATGTGATCTACGGCTGTGCCAACCAAGCCGGTGAAGACAACCGTAATGTCGGTCGCATGTCAGCACTGCTTGCAGGTTTACCTGTTGAAGTTCCTGCCACGACTGTGAACCGTTTATGTGGATCATCACTAGATGCGATTGCCATGGCAGCCCGTGCAATTAAAGCGGGTGAAGCCGACTTGATCATTGCAGGTGGTGTGGAAAGTATGTCTCGCGCTCCCTTTGTGATGGGCAAGTCGGAAACGGCTTATGGCCGTAGCCAGAAGATTGAAGACACTACCATGGGATGGCGTTTTATCAATCCGAAGCTGAAAGCCATGTATGGTGTAGAGACCATGCCGCAAACCGCAGAGAATGTGGCACAACAATTTCATATTGATCGTGCAGATCAAGACCAGTTTGCCTTGACGAGTCAAAAGCGCACAGCAACCGCGCAAGCTCAAGGCTTTTTTAAACATGAGATCGTCCCTGTAAGTATTGCGCAGCGTAAGGGTGATCCGATTGTGGTGGATACAGATGAACATCCTCGTGCATCGACCACACTCGAAGGTTTGGCGAAACTGAAGCCAGTCGTCACAGGAGAAGGCACCGTCACAGCGGGAAACGCGTCAGGCATCAATGACGGTGCGGCTGCTATACTGATTGCTTCGGAACAAGCCATTGAACAGTACCAACTTAAACCCCGTGCCAAGATTATTGCGTCTACGGCTGTGGGGGTTGAACCTCGCATCATGGGCTTTGCCCCAGCGCCAGCGATTAAGAAGCTTCTTAAACAAGCCAATCTCAGTATTGAACAGATGGATGTGATTGAACTGAATGAAGCGTTTGCGGCACAAGCACTGGCGGTTACGCGTGATTTAGGTCTGGCAGACGATACGACTCAAGTGAATCCCAATGGTGGGGCGATTGCGATTGGTCATCCGTTGGGTGCATCGGGTGCGCGTTTGGTGACCACAGCTTTAAACCAATTGGAACAAACGGGTGGAACCTATGCCCTATGTTCGATGTGTATTGGTGTCGGTCAAGGTATTGCAATGATTATTCAGCGCGTTTAACAAATCATAACTATTTAAGATATTTCCCCTCCCTTTTTTAAAGGGAGGTCGGGAGGGATTTTATGCCAACATTTATTTCAAATGATGCAACCATCAATTACGCAACTTTTGGTGATGCCGCCAATCCTGCTTTGGTATTTTCCAATTCTTTGGGCACCAATTATGGCATGTGGCAACAGCAGTTTAATGCTTTAAAAGAGCAGTTCTTTGTGGTGTGTTATGACACGCGTGGTCATGGTGCTTCGTCTACCCCGCAAGGTCCTTATCGCCTGCAACAATTGGGTGAGGATGTGATTCATTTGCTGGATCATTTAAAGATTCAACACGCTGCATTTTGTGGGATT